>CAZUHR010000099.1:0-9959 GCA_964620335.1 uncultured Desulfobacteraceae bacterium | reverse complement strand
TGGCCATGGGATTTGATAGGAAAGAGTTGGGCCTGAATATGAATGTGGTAAAGACAAAGGATTTGTTATTGAAATATTTCCAGAAAGAATGATTCCCTTCAGATTAGAAGGAAAATTGCTAGCAGCTCATAAACAGGCTCTTGTCTTAAAGCCCTGTCATTCATTTGATAGGGCCTTTTTGTCTTAAATAGATAAAGAATAGTAAAGTAAGACTAAACAACTATTTATCTTAATAAAATAAAGCTGCTTTAATGTAGTTTTTTTGGTTGCTTTTTAAAAAATTTTCTTAAATTTTAAATCAATTTAACGAATGTCTAAGCACGGAAGCAAACAGCTAAGTGTTTGAATTGAAGTGTGGCAGGAGCTAACCACGCCCTGGGAAGATAGGTTTTCGTTTTTTCAAAGGAATCAGGGGTTTGCAAAAAGGCACAATGCAACTTTTAAGGATTATCAAAGAAATTAAACATGCCCCGGTGGAAAAATTGTCAAAAGGACTTATCTTAATTAATAATTACAATATCCATGCTGGAAAAAAAGAGGTCGATATGACTGAATATAAGATCATAACTCTTCCGAAAACAATGTCTCTGGCTGAGAGGATTTCAGGTGTGAGCGAAGAGATTTCAAAATGGCTCGAATCACTTGAAGAGCCTTTCAATGTTAATACGGATGTAATGCACCTGGCGAAATATGAGAGAAACGACAAGTACAACTATCATTATATCCTGGACCGAGCTGTGAAAGACCCGGACAAAAAAGCCGCTTCACGGAAATCCGCTGAGAACAACTGAAAGGCTAAGAGTGAATTACTGAAACCCGATTTATCCTGAGTCTCAATGCATCAAATTTTCTGGAAATAAGGTTTTCAAATTCTTTACCAAAGAATCTGCGATTGTCCTGTAAATACCATTTAATGCTCTCCCAGTAGTCTTTCAATTCATCAGTATCATGGATGGTCTCAAGAATGCCGTCAATTTCATCTAGTTTTGCCCTTTTTAGGCTATCCTTTCTCAATTCGTAGAGGTCATTCAGCCTATGCTTTTGGTCATCGGAAAGGCCTATATCCAAGGACTGGTCAAGGAGATCATCTACCAAATTGTGAAGTTCCTTGAAGTCTTTGATAAGATCCATCTGTTTTTTTGTTTGATTCAATAACTTGTCCGTAATTTCAGTGAGCCTTCTCTCGTACATACTTTCAAGTTGCAGGCCATAATCCTCAGTATAGAAGTGATGTTTTCGCAAGGATTGCAGGCTATGGTGGAAGTAGTTTTTAAGCTGGTCAATATTGTTAATGGTAACCATATGGGATATCTTTTGGGAGATATTGATTGGATCCCGGAAATTAATGGAAAGCACATTCGGGAATTCCTCCTTCTTTAAGAGGAGACCGATTTTGGCCCTGAATAGCTGGTTCAGGTGGTTTTTACTTAACCAGATTTTTTGCATGGAGAGTGAATTCAGATAATGATTAAGTGCCTCATATCGCTTATCAATTTCTTCACACATGCCTAAAAAATTGAGGCAAACCGGTATGCTGTTTTGCTTGAATTTGTTAGCCCCCCTCAGCCCTATCAATAGGAGTTTTATTTGATTCTCGTAGCTTAGATAACCACTTATCTTCTCATATCCATAAATTCTTATCTTGTCACCAACAAGCTGGTTCAGGATAAAATGCCTTATCTTTTCCGCCATATTCTGAAGCGTATTGTAAATGCGAAACGCCTCGTATACCTCCTTTTCAAAGGTGGAATATCCGATGCTTGAAAACTTTCGCTCTTTATAAATGAACTTAAGGGGGACCTTTAGCACTAGGTTTACAAGGTCGAGAAATGCAACATACCTAATACCCCGCAATCTGAAAAGGCGTTCAAGGGCAAAGATCATTTTTCCGGAGCGTACACATTTTGATTTATCAAGTTTTTCCAAATCGTCGGATTTCAGATGACGGACCGAGGGGACACCGTCGGGGAGTCCCTTCATTTGATAGGCCTCAAGGGCGTAGAATAAGCGCCCTCTCTGGGCAAAAACTTCATCAAGTTGTTCTTCAAAAATGGTTTCACGGTCTATTATTTTTTGACCGAGGGCCCTTATCTGAAATAGTTGTCCGGCAAGATCCTCCAAAATCAGGTCCTCCCTGATGGAGGACAGCATAATAAATGAAAGCAAAAAGAAGGCGTCGAAAAGATCTTTGTCCCGTGTGTCGAGTACCTCTTGTAACGTAAAGAAGGACAGTTCACCCCGGACAATATGGTGTATTAGACTGTGATATTTAACTAAGAAAATCAGGTAATCCTTTCCTTTTTTGTCAAGATTATATCTTTTGGCAATCTTTTCTTTTTTCAGGAATAGTGCTCCCGACGAGGCTAGGTCTGCCGGGTTGATGACACCCCTATATTTTTCTTGCAGTGCAGGCACTCTGCCGACATCCTGGAATATGAACGATTTGATCAAAGCATCGAACAAGGGGCGATTATGGCTCAGATGTTCCAGAATTTTCTCCAGATCTTCTATCTGCGATTCACTCACACCAACGATGCCTGTGGCCATGGGCCCGAATTCTCTTTGGGCCAACCTATACAGGAATTGGGTATCCTGAAAGCTTCCCCTGTCATGTCTGACCAGGGCCTGAAGTTTCTTTGCGGCTGTAATAATATAGTGAATGACGGGAGATGTCAGATAAAGATGCCAGGACAGGTCCAGGTCTTGAAGGGCTCCTAATTCAGGGATGGTAAACTTCAGAATGGACGGTGCATGTTGATAAAGCATGTCAAGATCAGTATATATGTATTCAGGACGAAAAATGACGTCCATGAAGTTGGATCTCAAATATTCCCTCTGGTCTTGAACCCCCTTAAACCACCGTTTTTGTCTTGCAGGGAGCTTCAATTTTGAATCTGCCTGTTTAAGGAATCTTAGGTGGCTCTGGTAGAAGATTTCCAGATTGGAAAAAAGGACCTCCAATTTTTTCAGGTCTTCAACCGGTATTTCTGATACCGATGACTTGGCGAACCGTCTTGATAATGTTCCTAAGTCTTCAATATTTTTATCCATATCTAAATAGGCTATTTCAAGGGCCTGAGTGTCCTGATCCACCTTGAGCTGGAAGCCGGTATCCATAATGAAGGAAGTCCCATTCTTATAAAGCTGTTCACTGAATTGTCTCAGGACCGCGTGATAAAGGTAATTAATATTAATGGCTCCGGCCTCTTTTTCTACTTTTCTAACCCGGTTTTCTCTTTCAGAGGTCCCCAAATCAGCAAGAATGGGGTTAAAGTTGATTACCTCACCACGAGCCAAGCTGACGGTGATCCAGAGCAGTGTAAACACGTGCCGGCTGTCCATTCTTTCAAAAAGATGGCCGGTACCGTGGAACTCGATGGCAAGAAATTTTCTATAAAACGCAGGTAGCTGTAACGGATCGAATTTAAGGTACATCTCTTCAAACTGTTCGACTGTCGTCACAAGTCTTATTACATTTTCTATCCTCGAAAGCCTTCGATCATCATAGTCAGCCAGGGCTTCTTTTTCCATCTGGCCCTTGTACTTCAGCTCTGCCCAGTTATCTAGGAATTCAAAATGGTTCATCATTTTGAGAAGCTTGCGGACGATCCTGTTGTGAATGCCCCCCATGGCTGATATTTTTTCGTCAAGAAGCCTATCCCACTCCAGTTCTCGATTGGTGACAATCCTGACGGTGGTTTCGTAGAGATTAAAAAGCTCGATAAGTTCTTCCTGGCTCAACTCTGATCTTCTGGTCGCCTGTGTTTCGGCCATGGTCATTACCAGGCAGTAACGAAGCAGATTAATGGCCTGTTGAGGTTCATAGGTGCGGGCCAAATCTGAAACAGGTTTTAAGGCCTTTTCATTCATTTTTCCGGATATGATCCGTCCCATAGGCGTGTGGCCCAGGACGATATAGAGAATCTCCTTTAGATCTTCATGGTTAAACCCGAAGAAAGTCAGGGCTTCCAGGTTTTCAATAACCCGTGTTTTTAATCCCTCAATCTTGTCAGGATTGAGATAACCACTTATCCTTTCGAGTTTTTTGATCTTGGTTATGAGCTTGATGACATGGTTAAGGGAACTGAATCTTTGACTTTTGGTTTTAAGGGGTTGAGCCAGTCTTTCCAAGGAGATTTGTGGCAAGCCCTCATAGCCTCCATTTTTTATTTTTTGTAGGACACTAAGGGTTTTAATCACATATTCGAACGAATTTCTGTAATCGGCTAAAAGCTCTATGGGGCAGCCGGTAAGTCTTGATTCCATTACATCCCGCTTCACATGAGCTGTTGTTGTTTTCAAGGGTTTCTTCTGTCCGAGGTAAATCATCATGTAATCTGGAGTGTAGTCAGTGAAAGAAAATCTTTCTTCCCAGTCTTTTTTTACCGATTGAGGAACCACAGCTCTTAAGCGTATCTTGTCAAAATAAATTGGAAGAAGTCTGGACCAGATTCTTTCCTGGTTACTTAAGAAAGGCCAATCGGTAAGTTGATAATCGATATAGGGGAGGTTGTTTATCTGTCTGAGAGTCATATCCTCCAACCGCCTTCCACCGAGGAGTTTGTTTATGACTTTTTCTTCCACATAAAAGTCGCTCATATACTTCCGGAAATCGAAAATGTTAACCTGTAATGCGCGGTTTCTTATGTGGTATTTTTTCTTTGTTTTGAAGATATGGGTAAACAGGGCAAAATTTTTCTCTTCCTGCTCTGTTTTGAATTTGACCTTTGTGACACGATTGGTCTTAGGGGCACGATGGCTGGCAATAATAAAGACTTCACCATCCGGCTTCAGCAAATTGTACAGCTTCCATAGAATATATACTACATATTGATCCAGACGTTTCTTGTTAAGTATCTCACGTGAAAGTGGGCTGAATCTTTCATCTAATACTATTTCAAATAGATCCCATGTAAAAATGACTATGTCCATAGTTTTATTGATGTTTTGAAGTTTTTCAAGGGAGTCTATGATTTCAAAGCGGTGTTCCTTAAACCGGAAGGTCAGTTCATGGGCAGTTAAGTCATCCTGGCGTGTTATCAGGCCGATATCGTGATGCTCCTTAAAATACTTTTTTCGGTGAAACCCAACTATTTTTGTAATTTCGTCAACCTTGGACTTGATGTGGCTTAATGTATTGGATACGAGGTGAACCGGGATCAGATAATACGGCTTTCCCAGGCTTGAAAATCTGACTAATAATCCGATCTTTTCATAGATTTCGTTGAGTTCTTTATAGTGCAACCTGACGCTTTTTGGATCATCCATATCTGTGGACTGGAGCAGCTTAATGTCCTTTGGATTTGCCCGGTCATAGAGTTCGAAAAGGCCGAACCCATAGGCATTTCCACCAAATTTGCTCTGTAGTTTAGAGGGGTGTTTGAGGGCGGGAAATGTGCCTAAAGGGATATCCGGGGGATCAATTCCAAAGGCCTTAAACTCATCCGGGTTGATAACGCGAAATGAGTCTTCTTGCCATGAAATTTCTGTACGGAAAGATTCGGTAGGATCCATCTAAATACCAGGCCAAAAAAGCCTTTTGAGGGCAATGGATTTGTCTGTGACTTAGAGCCAGCGTTTGCGGCGTTTGTAGGACTTCACATCCTTATATGACTTAAGGTTCCCTGTGGCGGCGGTGCCTAAGTAAAACTCCTTCACATCCGGATTTTCACGGAGATCTTCTGCATTGCTCTCCATAACGATTTTACCATTCTCCATCACATAACCATAATGGGCAATCTGGAGGGCCATATTGGCATTTTGCTCAACGAGCATTAGGGTAGTCCCCAGTTCTTGGTTTACGCGTCTGATGATTTGAAATATTTCTTTAACCAGGAGCGGTGCAAGACCCAGTGAAGGCTCGTCCAGAAGTAAAAGCCTGGGTTGAGCCATCAACCCTCTGCCCATCACGAGCATCTGGAGCTCACCACCGCTACAGTATCCTGCCAGATTTTTTTTCCTTGCGAGAAGGGCAGGAAAGTAGTGATAAACCATCTCCAGGTCTTTTTTGTATGGCTTGCCCCACCGGGTGGCGGTCCCGACCCTTAGATTTTCTTCAACAGTCAGATATTTGAATTCCTGCCGTCCCTCCAAGACTTGAATAATTCCTTTTCGCGTAATCTCTTCCGGAGACGAATTCTGGACCGGTTCCCCGTCATATTCAATAGATCCTTCAGTGACCTTACCATTCTCGGGCTTGAGCAAGCCGGAGATTGCCTTGAGGGTGGTGGTTTTTCCTGCTCCGTTACTGCCCAAAAGAGAAACTATTTGTCCTTTTTTTATGGTGAGGGATACGCCTTTCAATACCTGAATGACATCAGAGTAGACTACGCTGATGTTATTTAAAAGCAATCTGATGTTGTTTTCCATGATACCGATACTCCTGCATATGCTAGTACGAAAAAGGCCACAGCCTGAAACTGGATCTAACTATTCTCCAGACCTCTGCAAGGCCCTTTGGCTCAAATATGATAAACAGGACAATTGCCAGGCCGAAGACGAACTCACGGAGAGGAGCAATAGTAATGGCCGCACCTATGGATGCGCCCATGTTCATGAGATACTCTGTGCCATGGCTCAGTAACTCTTCCAATGCCACTATAAAGATTGCACCAAAGACAGACCCTGGAATGCTTCCTAGACCCCCGATAATGATCATGGCAATAAATACAATGGATAACCACAGATTAAAGGGCTCGGGTGTGATACTCATCATGTAGTAGGCATAGAGTGCGCCGGCAAATCCCGCGTAAAAGGAGCTTATGGCAAATGAAAGCAGCTTGTATCGAAAGATGGGGATTCCCATTCCTTCTGCGGCCCGGTCATTATCTCGGATGGCAATAAAGGCGCGTCCATACCGCGTTCTGATAAGGTTGACCGCTATCCATGTCATTGCCGCAAAGCAAGCAAATACTACGAAGTAGAAGGTTCTATCATTACTTAAATCAATTCCAAACAGGGTAGCCCCAACGACACTGATTCCTGCTGCCCCACCGGTAAGGCGTTCCCACTGTACAAATACATATTCAATAATAAACTGCCCGGCCAGGGTGGCAATACAGAGGTAAAGGTGCTTGAGACGAGCGGAAGGGAGGCCGAAGACCATGCCAACGGCGGCAGTAATAAGACCAGCCACAGGTACGGCTATAATAAAAGGAAAACCCGCTTTTGTCGCTAAAATGGCGCCAGAGTAAGCCCCCACACCGAAGAATGCCCCATGGCCTAGTGAAATCTGGCCGGTATAACCGATAAGCAGGTTGAGGCCTATAGCGGCAATAGAGTAAATGCCGATGGTATTTACTATGTATAGAATGTATGCATCACTGATAAAAGGAATAACCCCGAAAAGGATTAGAAGGCCGATGAGCAGCCAGAGTCTCCCGAAGTCAGTTTCAAATATGGTGATCTCTTCGAAGTATGATTCCTTGAAATCACCGCACGGGTGAAATTGAAATTTGCGCATGTCCGTTGCAGCCTTTCTCGAATAATACTGTTTTTGGAAAAGTATTCTCATCAGGTCGCCGCGATGGCCGACCCTGCGCAGTGTAGATTTTCGTTTTTATTTTACAAAGCGGCGAAGCCGCGCTTCATAAGATCGCAAAGCGAACTTATACCCTCTCTATTTCTACCAGGCCAAAGAGACCGTATGGTTTTACCATCAAAATAACGACCAGTACAATATACGGGATGACTTCCCGAAGAGAAGTGGAAATATACCCGCCCGTGAAGGTCTCGAGCAGACCGATAATGACACCACCAATAATTGCCCCGCCAATACTGTCCAGCCCACCCAGTATAACAACCGGGAAGACCTTGAGACCTATGGAACTCAATTCGTGAACATTAATTCCGTTGATGATGCCCAGTACAATGCCGCTCATGGCACAGACCAGGGCTGCAATGGCCCATGACATGGCGAATACCCTTTTTACGTGGACGCCCAAAGAAAGCGCAGCAGGCTGGTTGTCGGCCACAGATCTCATATAGATGCCCTGCGAAGAATATTTAAAGAAAAGGCCGAATATAATAAGAAAAAGGATACCAACAATAAAAGTGGCCATGTAGACAGACGGGATTTGAATCACCCCCCAAGTTAAAGAAAGACCTTCCGGCAAGAAATCGGGATAATCATGAACATCACCGCCGAAGATAAACAGCATGAGTCCCTTGAACATTGCTGCCAAGCCTACGGTCAGCATGATTACCTCGATCAGAGCTTCCCCGATCAGAGGGCGCAGGAAAAGTCGTTCAATGACAAAACCGAGGGCAAAGCTTCCTATGAGTGTTAAGGCGAAGGCGAGAACAATGGGCAGCTTGGCCCAGGCTGACAAAACAAGAAACATGAAGGCGCCTATTGCAAGGAGTTCGCCGTGGGCGAAGTTGAGGACGCTGCTCGACTTGAAAATCATTACAAAGCCCAATGCGGAAAGGGCATAAAGAAATCCAAGCGATATTCCATTTACCAGAAGTTGAAGGAAAAATTCCATATTAGGATCAGCCTCCTTGTTATACCGTCAGTATTTTTACGGTTGTTTCAATTGTCCCTACGTTTCCATCTCTGTATCGCACCTGACCAGTTACAGGAAGTTCAGTCTTATCAGAATACATGGCGTCAATAAGGTCCTTATATTGTTTAAAGACAAACATGCGCCTCACCTTACCTGTTCTCGTCAATTCTTCGTCATCCGCATCCAGCAATTTGTAAAGCAGGATGATCTTGACCAGTTGCATGGGCTTGGGGAGTTGTTTGTTTACCTCTTGGACTTCTCCTCGAATTAATTCCTCAACAGCCGGCTGCTGTGATAGGTCCGTATAAGTGGTATAGGGAATTTTTCTGTCTTCTGCCCAGTTGCCCACGTTACCAAAGTCTATGTTAATGAATGCGGTGATGTATTCCTGCCCCTCCCCCCAGATGACGGATTCTTTTATATAAGGACTGAATTTAAGTCGTGTTTCAATAAAGTCGGGTGAAAATGCCTCGCCCTCCTTTGTGCGCATAATATCCTGTTTTCTACCGATAATAAGGAGATGTCCGTCATCATCAAAGTAGCCTGCGTCACCAGTATAAAACCAGCCGTCTTTCAGGACCTCGGCCGTGGCCTCCGGGTTCTCGTAATAGCCCACGAAGTTTGACTTGCTGGAGACCAGCACTTCCTGGTCTTCCATAATTTTTACTTCTGTACGAGGAAGAGCTATGCCGACTGTCTCGAGTTTGACCTCATTGTCAGGCTGTACCTGAAAGATGCCTCCGGACTCTGTGAGCCCATAGCACTGTTTAAGATTGAGGCCATTGGCCCTGAAAAACCGGATGACATCCGGGCTGATGGGGTGCCCACCTGTATAAGCGCCACGAAATCCGAGACACCCGACCCTGTCCATGAGGGGTTTTGATACGATCCGGTTGGCCAGCCACCTTAAAAATCTCAGTTTAGCAGGGATCGCCTTTTTTTCTGATTCCAGATCTACTGCCTGCAAGCCTGTATTTTGTGAAAAGTCATAAAGGGCACGCTTGATAAACCCGGCATCGGCGATCTTGACCCTGATCTTGGAAGCGAGCTCTTCCCAGAACCGGGAAGATGTAACGATGACAGAGGGACCAATTTCTCTGAAATCCTCTACAGCGGTTTCAGAGGTCTCTGGAAAATTCATGGCCAATCCACCGGACAACGTGATTCCTACTCCCCACAACTGGTCAACGATCCAGGCGGTAGGTGTAATGGAGATCCAGTTGTCACCTATACCGATCGGGGCTGTTTCCAGCCATTTGCGGGCCATCTCATTGAAGTTCTCATGGCTCAGCATGACAAGTTTGGGTTCTCCCGTAGTACCCGATGTCATGATCATGAGGGCCACATCACTGGCTTTTCCTTCCCAGAGTTCCTTGACAAAAAGATCAGGTTGTTCTTTGTCCAGTTCTTCTCCCAGTTCGAGAAGTTGAGCAAAGCTGATCAGCCAGGGAT
>CAZUHR010000098.1:0-9985 GCA_964620335.1 uncultured Desulfobacteraceae bacterium | reverse complement strand
TGAATACCCCTTGGTGTTTACAAGCAGGAAGGACGCCTGTTACCGCCATTCAGGCGGTAGACAGATAGCCAGCCTACGGGAGACGCATCCCGAGCCAACCACCTGTATTCATCCCCGGACAGCGGAGCAGCTAGGGATAGCTGACGGAGACTGGGTGTATGTTGAGACTAGAAGAGGTAAGATCAAACAAAAGGCTGTTTTGTCGGCTGATATTGACCCAAGGGTGGTAGTCGTCGATTATGCCTGGTGGTTTCCTGAAGGTGATGCCGCTGATTTATACGGCTGGGCACAATCTAATATCAATATCCTAACAGACGATGAGCCTCCCTTCAATCGGGAGATAGGGGCATCCAACCTGAGGGGTGTACTGTGTAAGGTATATAAGGCACCGAAATAGCGGTATGACGCCCTGTTAGAAAATGTTTTCTGCAATTCAGGGTTTCAGAAATCGATGGGCTATTTAAATAGATCCAGTTGCTTGTGCGCCTTGCCTTTGGGTTTCCACTTGCGACGGTCCAGAGGGCTTAACAGGTCTTCGGGTATGTCGTCAAGGAATGGCGACGGCTTCATTGTAATAACACGCCCATTTATTTTTCTTCGGCCGACATGGGAAAGGATAAGCCGCGAACAGGCCCTTGTCATTCCCACATAAAAGAGCCGCCTTTCCTCTTCATCTTCTCTTGTCCCGAATAGGGAACAGGGTAACAGCCGATCCTCACAGCCTGTAATAAAGACCACCGGCCATTCAAGGCCCTTGGCCGCGTGGAGAGACATCAGTGCCACCCGATCACCTGCGAGAACCGCATGATCGATTCCCCTTTCCAAAGAGAGCGCATCCAGAAATGTCTTCATGTCTTCAAAACTTGCTGCTAGTCGCCTGAGCAGAAGAATTGCCTCCTCGGCTTCCCGTGCCGAACAATCCAGTTCGTGAAATGCTATGGCCTGATCAACGATATCCGGCAGAAAATTCTTGGCCTGAAACCCTTCAATGGCGGAGTCTTTCCTTAACCCGGTACCGGCTAAAACTGCTTGATAGCTCTCTGCATAGTATGGGTTATCAGGGGATTGAAGGGTCTGGAAAAAACGCCAGAGAATATTTACCGGATACCGGTTGATAAGAGGCGCTTGACCGGATCTGACAAACGGGATCCCGGACCTTTCCATGGCCTCTTCCAGGGCATCTCCCTGTGCATTCAGACGGAAAAGGACCCCAATATCCCCGAATCCCAGGGACAGCTCGCCCTCGTGGGATTCCACGCGACCACTATCAAGGGAAAAATAGGTGGTACCCCCTATGAGTCTTTCCACCTGCTCGACGATCATCTCTGCCTCTTCAGATTCTGTCCGGCAGTCCGCAAACAATACGGGCGCTTTTCCAGAGTATTCGCATTGAAGAGGTTTATCTTTTCCCATGATGGCGGCAGACGCTTGAAGTATAATCGTGCTGGAGCGGTAATTCCTCGAAAGTACTATTTCCCTTGCCCCGGAAAAATCCTCCTTAAACCTGCGGAAATTTTTCACGTCAGCACCGCGAAACCCGTAGATGGCCTGATCGGGGTCTCCAATCGCGCATATTATTCCAGAATAAGCTTGAATAAGCGTTTTCAGAAGTTCTACCTGAACATGATTTGTATCCTGGTACTCATCCACAAAGACCCGGGGAAACCTCTTGCTATATTTCATGGCAATTTCCGGATAATTCCTGAAGAGCCTCAAGGTTTCAACTTCCAGATCGTCAAGGTCCAGCATGCCCAAATCTCTCAACCTGCGCTGGTATTTTTCAAACAAAGGATGCAGATCTTGATCTAAAATCTTCCCATCAAGTCCCACTAAAGACGCTTTTTTCATATCCGGTAGGGCCTTCTGAAACCTCCGGGCCAGGTGTTTACCTCCCTTCGATCCCCCAAGTATTTCTTTTGCAATATTTTCTGCATCCACCTCCGAGCAAAGTGTAAAGTCAATGGGAAGGTCGGTTTTGTCTTTCTCGTTTCTAAGGATGTCCAGGCAAAAGCCGTGAAAGGTCGCGACTTGAACCTCCTTGGTTCCCAACTCTTCAACCAACGTTAGAATCCTTCGCTCCATTTCCCTTGCAGCTTTTCTTGTAAACGTGAGTGCCAGTATCTGTTCCGGCTCTGAAAGGCCTGAGCGTATCAGGTATGCAATTTTATTGGTCAGGGTCATGGTTTTGCCTGTACCGGGTCCGGCAACAACCAGCAGATGTCCGCCATCGTGTAGCACGGCCTCTTCCTGTTCCGGGTTCAGGTGGCCGAGGATCGGGTCTATCTGTAAAACAGGCTTTTTAACGATCGGTGTTTGCGGTTTTACCGCAGCCTTTTTTCTGACGGACGGCAATATTTTTCGGGCAGAGCTTTTTTCCCTGGAAGGGGCAAAAAGAGCCATTTGCCCGGCGATGGCCTGCGTTTCAGCTTCAGCAAACAAACGTATGGTTCCGTACTCTCCGTCATATCCTTCCTCCCGGATCACTTGATTCCGGCGCATTCTTGCTATGGCCTCGGCAAGAACAGGCCCTCCTGCCCGCTCAATATCGCCGGCTGCAATATCCATCAGAATCTGAAGCTCCGGCCCGAGCTCAACAAGCAGGTGTTCGTAATGTGACATGACCTTTTTCGTTAACGGGCCGCTGCTTAAAAGTTCGGACAGGACCTCTTGCAGCGGAATCAGGCTGAAAAAATCCTTTGTGAGCAAGGGGGTGTCACGGTCAGCAAGTTCGAGTATCCGGTGCAGAACCCCTATGGTCAAAGGTTTTCCACATACAGGGCAAATCCCTTTATACTTTCTGGTTTCTTGTGGTCGAAGCCTGGTATCGCATTTGCGATGACCGTCAAGGTGGTATTTCCCCTCTTCGGGGTAAAATTCCACGGTTCCCAGAAAGCCCTCGCCATTAATCATAGCCCGGATCATTTCGTCATAATCGATATCCGTGTCAAAGATATTGGCCTCACGCCCGAGCTTAGCAGGGGAATGTGCATCAGAATTTGAAACCAGGACATAACCGTCAATGGCCGAAAGGAGACGGTTCATGGCCGGATCGGAAGAGAGCCCTGTTTCCAACGCATGTATGTGTTTTGTAAGGTCTTCAAAACATTCTTCAAGTGTGTCAAAGCCGGACTTGGATCCAAACACGGAAAACCAGGGAGTCCATACATGGGCCGGAATAAAAAAGGCCCTGTCGCTTATCTCAAGCGTAATTTCAAGCAAGTCTCTGGAATCCAGACCCAGGATCGGCCTGCCATCAGAGGTAATATTCCCAATTCGATCCAATCGCTCATTCAGCTTTATAACAGATGACATGTCCGGCATAAGGATAAGGTTGTGGACCTTTCGTGTCTTGCCGTTTTTCTTGTAAATACAGCTTATCTCACCTGATAACAGAAAACGCGCTGGTCCAGGGCAGGAATGGGGAACCTGGGAGTCCACCATTTTCTGAAGATCAGGCCTCAGCCTGTACAGCCCTTCTTCTTCCTCGATCAATTTTTCCTGGAGTTCCGACATCCAACCGGGATGAGTAAAATCCCCCGTGCCTATGACCGCTATCCCTTTTTTCTGTGCCCAAAGGCAGAGGTGTTCAGGATCGAGGGCCTTGGACGTAGCCCGGGAAAAATGGGAGTGGACATGGAGATCAGCGATGAATTTCATGACCCTTAAGAAACTACATCAAGAAAATTGTGTCAACCTTGATCCTGAACTGAGCCCGGAGGAAATTTCTTTACTGGGGAATAAAGCCCTACCCTTAGAGACTGTGTCACAATTCCTCCCGGTCATTGCGAGCGACCAAAGGGAGCGCGGCAATCCCTTTAATTTCGACGTGTTACAAGATTGCTTTGTCGCCTGGGGCTCCTCGCAATGACATTACGACACAGTCTCTTAGGGTGGGGGTATGTTGGCTATGCCAGTCAAACGGTTCGGCATTGCACGCAGTCAGGGTCGGCCCTACAATCCACGATTGATTTTTTCACAGGGCTAGCGTGTTACAAAATGACTAAAAAAATCTCTACATATTGAATTTGAGGATTGACATACCTCAATATATTGTGCTAAGTTACCTTCTCGTCATCGACACTATTGGCTCTTTCCGAGTCCGACATTTAATTGCGTGTGTTTTAAGTGTCTTTCTCAAAAACTTCAAAAAACCACTCATCAAAAATTTTTCATATTTGGTTCAAACTTAATATTTAGAGGTCGCATGGATGTTTGAGAATATCAAAAAACGTGACGGTAGGGTTATGGGTTTTGATTCGTCAAAGATTAAATCGGCCATACTAAAGGCAGGAAATGCCACCGGCGAGTTTGGAGAAAGGGAAGCGAAAAAACTCACACTGCGTGTCCTGACCCTGGCACACGATTTGCGTCTTGGCCCGATTCCCGAGGTGGAAGAAATTCAGGACATCGTTGAAAGGATATTGCTCGACTCTCCATACTACAAATCTTCCAAGGCATATATCCTGTACCGGGAACAGCACGCCCAGATACGGGCCATTGCAACCAAGGCGAGTGTTGACCTGGTTGAAAACTACATCAGGAAGTTGGACTGGAAGATCAGCGAGAACAGCAATATGCGGTATTCTCTTCAAGGGCTTAACAACTACATTTCATCGGATATAACCTGTGAATACTGGCTTAATCGTATCTATCCGCCCAAGATCAGGCGTGCGCACAAAAATGGGGATTTTCATATACACGATCTCAGCCTGCTTTCTGTTTACTGTGTTGGATGGGATTTGAAAGATCTTCTGAAGCAGGGTTTCAAGGGAGTAGAAGGAAAAGTGGAAAGCGCTCCACCAAGGCACCTTAGATCGGCTTTGGGGCAGATCGTCAATTTTTTCTATACGTTGCAGGGTGAGGCAGCAGGGGCCCAGGCCATCTCAAATTTTGATACCCTCCTAGCCCCCTTTGTCCGGTATGACAACCTGTCTGACAAAGGGGTAAAACAGGCCCTTCAGGAATTTGTTTTCAATATAAATATCCCAACGCGCGTCGGCTTTCAGACCCCCTTTACTAATATTACGATGGATCTTCACGTACCTGCAATTCTTAAAGACCAGCCAGTGATCATAGGTGGTAACGAAGGTGACGAGACATATTCCGAATTTCAGCCGGAAATGGATGTTATAAACAGGGCATTTGCCGAGGTCATGATTGAAGGAGACGTAAAAGGAAGGGTTTTTACATTTCCCATACCAACATATAATATCACGGCTGACTTTGACTGGGATAATCCAAATCTTGAAATGATATGGAAGATGACCGGCAAGTACGGGATACCCTACTTTTCAAATTTTGTAAATTCCGACATGTCGCCAGAAGATGCCCGATCCATGTGCTGCCGCCTGCGCCTCGATAACAGAGAGCTGCTTAAGAGGGGAGGAGGTCTTTTTGGGGCCAATCCCCTTACCGGGTCAATCGGAGTCGTCACCATTAACCTTCCGAGAATCGGGTATCTTTCCGAAAACGAGGATGACTTTTTTGGTCGCTTAAAAGAAATGATGCTTCTGGCAAAGGAGAGCCTGTCCATAAAGCGAAAAGTTCTCGAAAAATTCACGGATAAGAATCTCTATCCTTACTCTAAGTTTTATCTGAGGGAAATAAAACAGGGAAGTGGTCTTTACTGGAAGAACCATTTCTCAACCATCGGAATCATCGGCATGAATGAGGCGTGCCTAAATTTTCTGGGAACCGATATAGGCAGTGAGACTGGTCAAATGTTCTCACTTAAGGTCCTTGACTTTATGCGCGAAATAATTTCCGAAATACAGAAAGAAACAGGCGATATCTTTAACCTGGAGGCAACACCGGCGGAAGGCACATCTTATCGCCTTTCCATGATTGACAAAAAGATGTTTCCCCAGATCCTTTGTGCCAACGAGGAGGGATGTCAAAATGGGGGCGAGCCCTTCTATACGAACTCCACCCAACTCCCTGTAAATTTCACAGATGATATTTTCGAGACACTCATGCTCCAGGATCAATTGCAGACAAAATACACAGGCGGCACAGTCTTACACGTTTATCTGGGAGAGGAAGTAACCGACATACGTACCGTAAAAGGGCTAATCAAAAAAATAGTGACCAATTTTCGCCTTCCTTATTTGACGCTTTCACCAACCTTCAGCGTGTGCCCTTCGCACGGTTATTTGAGTGGTGAACAGCAAAAGTGCCCTATTTGCGACAAAGAAACCGAAGTTTATTCAAGGGTTGTTGGCTACCTGAGACCAACAAAGCAGTGGAATAGCGGCAAGCAGGCTGAGTTTGGTTTGAGAAAGACATTTAAAGTGGCGTAGCATAAGGACTGATAAATAGGGGTCGAAATGATGGTTTTGGGCGGATTGCAGAAGAATTCATTTATTGATTATCCGGGGAAAATAAGCAGCGTGCTCTTCCTTTCTGGATGCAACTTTGATTGCCCGTATTGCCACAATCCTTCTTTGGTAAAGGGCAGCCCGGTAATATCTCCTCCGGTTGATGCGGAGACGGTTTATGAATTTCTGGAAAGTCACAGGGTTTTTTTGGACGGTGTGGTTATTTCCGGTGGTGAGCCTACTCTTCACAGAGACATTGCTGACCTTTGCGAAAGGATCAAGCAAATGGGTTACAGAGTAAAACTCGATACAAACGGCAGCAGGCCGCAGGTAATAAAAATGCTCACCCATGAAGGGCTTGTGGATTATATTGCAATGGACATAAAAACAGATCCTTTTAAGTATTCTCCCATAACAAAAGAGGACAGTACTCCAGAGCGAATACTCTCAAGCATCGAAATCATCATGGAAGCACATCTCCCGCACGAATTTAAGACAACATGCATAAAACCTTTAGTGGATGAGTCAGTTATTGAAAATATTGCTCGCCTAATTAAAGGTTCAGATCTCTATGCCTTGCAGCGATTTCGTAAAACTGAGGTGTTGCATCCGGAGTTTTTTGAGGAAAACGAATACAGGATTGAAGAGAACGAACTTCTGCATCTGAAATCCGTAGCAGAGCCGTGGGTCAAACGGTGCATCATCCGATGACAGGCTCTGAATTATTAATAGCGGAGCCCTTCAAGCTTGGACACTTGAAGGGCTTTTTCATTAAAAGAAGGGACTTTCCTGGAAAAACTCTAAAATCCGAAGTTTATAATGGGAAAGAATTTGAGAGGCTCACCGCCAACGTTAAAATTGAGCGCACCGATTTGCAAGCCGTGCAGGGAACGTGTCCAATTGACCGCCCCAAACTGGAAGCCACTCATTTTCTCGGAATGATTGTAAAATCCTGTTTGAAGCCCAACATTTTGTCCGCCAACATAGTTTACAAAACCGAATTGCCAGGCAGAAGCATTACCATCCACAATGTTTGCAAAACCAAACCCAAGCCCTTTCATGTCACCTCTTGTCCTGTTTATCAGACCGAAATCAAAACCGATCACATTCTGGCTGGATCCGTAAATGATGTTAATACGCAGGCCATGAATTGAGGCTTCTTCACTTGGAACTTGGGCAGGAGTAATAAGGGCAATTTGAATTGGCCATACACTTTCTGCCATTACATTGCCGTGCAAACAGAAAATTACTAAAGGCACCAAGACGAGATGGAGACTCCATGTTTTTTTCATTTCTCCCTCCTTCTTTAAATTTTCCAGGTTTATAATATTAATCATAGAGAAAAGCCAGCCCTTTGTCAAAGAAAATGGCATATATTTTTTTGCGCATTGACTCACCCTTCCTCCAAAACTATATTTGTCTCATGCCCGAGACCTCATTAACAATTAAAGGAATACTGGGACAGGATGGAATGCTGGCCCAATCTCTTTCTGGCTTTGAATTCCGTTCATCACAGCTTCAAATGGCTCTTTTGCTTGAAGAGGCCCTTCAGAAAAAGATCCCTGCCATTGTAGAGGCAGGAACCGGAACTGGTAAGACTTTTGGCTATCTTGTCCCTATTATCCTAAGCGGAAAGAAGGCGGTTATTTCCACCGGGACAAAAAATCTTCAGGAACAGATCTACCATAAGGATATCCCCCTTCTGCAAAAAGCCACCAACCTGAATATTAATGCCATGATTATGAAAGGAAGAAAGAACTATCTGTGTCTTTACTGGTATCACCAGTTCTTTTCACAGCCTTCTCTTTTGAAAACAGGAATGGAAAATACAAGAAAAAAGATCGAGAAATGGCTGAAAAAGACAAGGTTCGCTGATCGTTCAGAGATTTCTTGGCTGGCCGACGATGACGCGCTCTGGGATGAGCTGTCCTCAACATCCGACCAGTGTTTGGGATCAAAATGTATGTTTTTGGATGATTGCTTTTTAAACCGACTTCGCAGTAGGGCGGCCAAATCGAAAATAATCATCGTAAACCATCATCTGTTTTTCGCTGATATGAAAGTGAAAAAAGGTGGATTCGGGGAGATAATTCCCCGTTTTCAGGTGGCTGTGTTCGACGAAGCCCACACTATAGAAGAAATTGCCACCGGATACTTTGGGGAAATCCTGAGTACAAATCAACTTATGGAATTGGTTAATGATCTCGAAAAAGAGACAAAGGATTTACAAGATACGGACAAAGGCAAGCTTAAAATACACTTAAATCGTATAATGACCGGATCGGAAAACCTAAGGGGGTTTTTTAATGAGCAGGGGGAAAGGGGTCGAATCGACCATGCTGCCCTTTCGGAAATAAATAAAGGCCCCGGCCGGGAGATCCGCAAAGGGCTTAAATACATACAGGAAAAAGCAGGCCTTGAGGTATTGGATAATGCGGCGCTGCAGGCGCTTTTAGCAAGGACCGGGGAGCTGGACCAGTTATTGGATAATATCCTCTGCACAAGGGACAGCAACTGGTTGAACTGGTATGAAAAACGGAAAAAAAGCCTGGTGCTCCATGCTTCACCGCTCGACATATCCGAGCGAATGAATGAAGCCCTGTATCAAAAACTGCAAACAGCGGTATTCACTTCCGCCACCCTTTCAACAAATAAGACTTTTAATTACATCCGCTCACGGTTGGGACTACCGGACACTACCCTTGAGGGCCTCTATCCATCCCACTTCGATTTTGGGAACCAGACACTTATGTATCTTCCAAGAGACTTGCCCAACCCCAATGCTTCCGACTTTGCCTCAAAGGTCGCGATACGAATTACGGAAATACTTAGAAAAACATACGGCCGTGCCCTTGTGCTCTTTACCAGCTACCATAACCTGAACCTTGTTTTCCAAATTTTAAAAGGCAACATCCCTTATACCATTCTCAGGCAGGGTGATGCGCCCCGATCCATATTGCTGGACGAATTCAGGAGAGATATCCACTCGGTTCTGCTGGCTACGGCCTCCTTCTGGCAGGGTGTAGATGTACCCGGAGAGTCTTTGAGTTGCCTGATAATAGACAAGCTGCCTTTTGAATCACCTGGTGATCCGTTGGTAGCTGCCAGGATTGATGCCATCCGTGACCGGGGAGGGAACCCCTTCACGGAGTACCAGGTACCTTCGGCGATCATATCCCTTAAACAGGGCCTGGGAAGATTGATAAGGAACAACTCCGATAGAGGCGTACTCTCGGTGCTGGATGTCCGAGTTATGACCAGTAGGTACGGCAGGTTCTTTCTGGAAAGCCTGCCGCAAATCCCGATAAGCCATGATCTTGATGATATAACTCGCTTTTTTAAGCAATAGTAACACGTTAGTTCTTTGAAAGAATCAATCGTGGATTACACTTTAGGGCCATGGGGGTCTCATTTCAAAAGTCGCATCACAAATTCTGCTGAGATAGTCGAACGCCCCCAATCCCGCAAATATAAGACCGCCGGACAGGGAGTAAAGGCTAACGCCACGAGAAAGGGTCTTTTCTGGGGTTGCCCCAAACAGAAGTTTAAGGCTTCACTGCCGTTCCTTGGAATGATGTCAGCATATGCGGCTTTTGAAATGAGACCCCCATGGCCCGTGCTTTAATGTTTTCAAGGCGCTAAAGTCTCGTGAATAATAGAATTTTCGA
>CAZUHR010000097.1:0-10012 GCA_964620335.1 uncultured Desulfobacteraceae bacterium | reverse complement strand
GCTACGCCATTGTAACCAAGTGTGGTGAGTCTTTGACCTATGGACATTCCCTCACTGTCTTTATTGATGAGGAAGAAAGCGATTTCATCTCCAACCTTTCCTGCAACTGCTATCCAATCCGCAATTGGACCGTTTACCACATGACCCTTTGACCCGGAGACTCGAAAACCGTCATCATTGGAAACACCTGCTGTATCCAGTGGATCGTTTTCAATATTCATGCCTCCTTCCGAAAGGGCTACTGCTCCTATGACCAGCCCTTTTTTCAGTGGAAGGAGGATTTTTTCCTGCTGATCAGGCGTGCCGTAGAAGGCTACCAGGCGACCGAAAACCCGAGCGCTTACCTCCACAGAGAGAAAAAGAGAAGGAGAAATAGCGGCCAGGTTTTCTTGGGTTGCGGTAAGGCTTACGGCATTTTTTCCATCACTCAGTCCCAGTGCTATATAGCCTGCCTGGCCAAGGTTTTTTAAGCAGTGCAAGGTCGTCTCGCGAACCTCCATAATGCTGCCATTTTCCAGGTTTGCTAAGTCAGCCTTAGAATCCGGACCAAGCGATTCTTTAATCTTCTCGCGAAGAGCAATTTCCGTTTTGTCAAAATCGAAGTTCATTGTTTAGATTTCCTCTGTTTCCTCTACATCAATCGCGATATGATTTTTTTTGCGATTTCCGAAGTACCTCCCCCTATGGGGGCCAGCCGACTGTCTCTGAAATTTCTTTCTACGTCATACTCATGACAGTAACCATATCCGCCATGCAGTACTACAGCATCGTTTGCCGGTCCGAGGCCCCAATCCCCCACAAATAATTTCGCAATTGCCGCTTCCAAGTGATTGAGAGGCCTTCCCTGGTCCTTGCACCAGGCGATGCGATAGCAAAGGGTCCTGGCAGCTTCAATAAAAATTTTAATGTCCGCCAATTTATGCTTGATAGCCTGGAATTGGGCGATTGGCCTGCCGAACTGATATCGTTCCTTGGCATATCGGATGCATTTGTTCAGAACATACGTCATTCCTCCAATAAACGGTGACAGAAGGGCGCTCCTGTCCCATTCTACGGTCTGCATCGCCATGAGGAATCCGGCACCTTCCTGGCCAACAAGGTTTTCTTTGGGGATTGTACACTCTTCAAAAATCAGTTCCGAGGTATGAGAGGTTCTGACCCCCATTTTGATGAGATTATTACCCGCGTAGAACCCGGGAGCTTCTTTTTCCACGATAAACGCGGAAATCCCTGCATGTTTCAATTCTTTTTTTGTCTTGGCATAGACAAGAGCCACATCGGCCAGGGGGCCGTTGGTGATAAACATCTTGGTGCCGTTAAGGACCCAGCAATCCCCCCGTTTTTCTGCCCGGGTAGTCATGGATGCAACGTCAGAACCAGCACCGG
Organism: uncultured Desulfobacteraceae bacterium; assembly: GCA_964620335.1. GTDB lineage: Bacteria > Desulfobacterota > DSM-4660 > Desulfatiglandales > Desulfatiglandaceae > JAFDHL01. Next base: position 8,626 of record CAZUHR010000097.1, on the reverse strand, counting down.
GTTCTGTAAGACCCATGCAACCGATCCATTCACCAGAAGCAAGTTTGGGGATGTATTTTTCCCTCTGGCCATCAGTTCCGTGGGCAAATATGGTATCGGCACAAAGGAAGGTATGGGCTCCGTAAGCCAGGGTCAGACCGCCGTCTACTCCCGCTTCACCCAAGGCCTCTCCGGCCATTACCGTGGTTACAACATCAGCCTCACTTCCGCCGAGGTTTTCGGGAAAATGAAGGCCCAGGATGCCGAATTCCCCAAGCTTACGAAAGGATTCAAAGTCAAATTCCCCTTTGAGGTCATGCTCCTGGACTCTTGGGACGATCTCTTTTCCGGCAAAGCGGATAATCTGTTCCTTGAACATCATTTGTTCTTCAGTAAAAGAAAAATCCATGATTTCCTCGATTTGAAGGCGCTCAGCTATTTTTTTTATTCCTGGCCCCGTTCAGAAAGACCTCTAAAATGCTCTTGGCGATCCTCTCTTTCTGTGCATCTCCCCTAATCTTTTGGTCCACAAGGACCATGGTCGAAAGAAACGTTTCCACAGCCCCCAAGAACATAAAGGTGAGATATCGGGCTTTGATATCTGCTCTCAGCAGTTGCTTTTCCTGGCCCTCAGCAATTACCTCTTCAGTAAGGGACATAGACTTCTTGAAATGGTCCAGACGGTAACTGGTCAGGTTTGTTGTGGACCTGGAAATCTCCGTGATAAAAATATTCACCAGTTCGGGTTCACGCTGGTAAGTGTCCAGGAAATAGTCAATTATTTGCCTGAGTTTTTCCTGAACGTCGTAAACGCCCTCCCTGATACCTTCCATCAGCCCGAACAGGCCGTCCCACCACCGGTTGAGAATGGCATCAAACAGGTTTTCCTTGTCATTAAAATAATGATACACCAGGCCGTAGGAAATTCCTGCTTCCTTGGCGATGTCAGACATTCTGGCCTTGTGAAATCCATTCTGCTTAATAACCCTGAGAGCGGCATCTAAAATGACTGTTTCTCTATTTTTTTTGATGGCACCGGGATCATTTTTCATAAGTTGTATTAGAACAACAATTGATTGACTTGTCAATCAATTGTTGTTGCTTTGCCGGTTTCCTATACTTTCAAAAGCCTTTTCCTTTATTTCCTGTACGTTAATAAGTATGATATTCCTTTGTTACCACATCAAAAAATGCTACGCTAAGATTTGCAATAATGCTTTTCGTCCAGATCAAATAAAGCTTTTTTGGAGAGATTAATTATTTTGTGATTTTTCTTGCAATACAAAAGCCAATATGTTATGCACGCAAGTTGCAAAATGGGAATGCCGTAAGATGAAAAAAACAAGCGCTCGTATCAATGCCTTTCTTGGCAAGGATACTGATTTTGAAGGGAAACTATCCTTCAGCGGAACTGTTCGTATAGATGGGCTTTTTAAGGGAGAGATCTTTACGGAAGGCACTTTGATTGTTGGTGAGACGGCAGTCATTCAGTCTGATATCCACGCTTCCCGTATTATTATTAAAGGGGAAGTACGTGGAAACATATTTGCGTCAAACAGAATTGAAATGCTTGCTCTTGGTAAAGTTTTTGGAAATATCCAGGCCCCCGATATTACGATGGACGAGGGGGCCCTCTTTAAGGGAAATTGTCACATGGAGGATAAAGGTCTAAAGGCTGACAAGAAAGTGGCGGTTCTCCCTTGATGTTTGCTTTTTGGAATGCACAGCGAGCTCAGTCCCGTATATTGCTGCGGTGTTGTCGAGCGAATTCAACAACAAAAATTTTTGTATTTGGAAGATTTCCGGCAGCGGCTCGACCGAGCCGTTAGGCCCTGAGCTCATGGTCGAAGGGCTCGCTGAATTCTCGGTGCAGGGAGCTTTGGCACAGTGTTAATGGGGAGACTTTCTTGTGAAAGGTTTATCCCCTCATCTTTAAGTATGTTTAGTGATTAATTAAAATAAGGTTGCGTGTGCTATGCTGAAGATTGATTCTACCCTACTCATCCAGATTGCCAATTTCCTGTTACTTCTTTTTTTTCTAAATATTCTTCTTTATAGACCTATTCGCAAAATTCTGAATCTGAGGCGTGACGAAACGAACTCCCTACAGAAAACAATAGAGGATTATCATGATCGGTCCGAAAGAAACGAGAGAGGTATCAAAGAAGGTGTGGTTCAGGCCAGAAAAGAGGGCTTTGAGGAAAAAGAAAGTTTAAAGGGTCAAGCCCTTGAAGAGGAAAAGGCGATATTAAAAGAGGTAGGTTCCTCAGTGGAAGAGAAAAAAGAAAAGGCCAATAGAGAACTGGGAAGCAAAATAGCGGATGTGAGGAAAATTTTGGAAGAACAGGTTGCAGGGTTTTCTCAGGAACTGGCAGCAAAGATACTGGGGAGGAGTATTCAATGATTAGCTTAAGGGGCCTGAAAATGAGCCCTGCATTAATAGCCGTTTTTGCCTTAATAGGCCTGTTTTTGTTTTGCGGGTTAGGTTTCGCCTCAGAGGGGGCAGGTCATGGTGATGTACATGGCAATGCCAGGCTGTTGGATCTAGGTTACCGTTTCCTCAATTTTGCCTTATTGGTAATCATCCTTTTCGTTGTGATAAGAAAAACTGCGATAAAGGATTTTTTCTCAGCCAGAAGGGAAGAAATCAGAAAAAATTTTGATAGTCTGAAGGCAGAAAGGGATAGCGCTGAAGAACGTTATCAAGAGCTGGAGAAAAAGCTAAAGGAATTTGAGGGAAAAAAGAAAGAAATTATTGATCAATTCAGGGCGGAAGGATTTGAAGAAAAGGAAAGGATTATTGCTGATGCAGAAGAAAGGGCAAAGCAGATCCTGAATCAAGCCGATCTTACAATAGAGCGAGAGATCCGAGCAGCAGGAGATAGATTAAAGCAGGAAATGGTGGATGTCGCAGCCCGAAAGGCTAAAGAAATCATTGTTAAAGAGATAAAAGACAGTGATCAGGATAACCTGGTTAATGAATTTATAGAAAAGGTGGGGAAGTTAAATTGATCGGTTCGAGGATTTCCAGGAGATATGCCAAAGCCCTTCTCAGTTTAGGGCGGGAAGACGGGCAATATGCGGAGTACGGGCAGAACCTTAAGGAGTTTGCAGGTTTTTGTTCGGCCAATGAGGAGTTTTTTCGGGTCGTTTCAAACCGTTTGTTTTCTGTGGAGGAGCGCAAAAAGATTCTTGAAGTTGTTTTGAAAAAAAGTCTTTTTACCGATGTGGTCAAGAATTTCTTGAGACTCCTTCTTGAGAAAAACAGGATAGGGACAGTCGTTGGGATTACCGATTACTATTCGAAGCTCACGGATGAGATTTCAGGAATCACCCGTGCTGATATAATTACGGCCAAACCTTTGAAAACAGATGCACTGGAAAGGCTGGAGAAGGCCTTGACAGAGCTGACCTCAAAGGACGTAAGGATGGAGGTTGAGGAAAATGAGTCCCTCATCGGAGGGATTATCGTCAAAATAGGGGATTTGGTATTGGATGGAAGTGTAAAGGCCCAGCTTGAAGGGCTGAAAGAATCATTAAAGAGGGGTGAATACAGCTAATGGAGATCAGAGCAGAAGAAATAAGTCAGATAATCCGGGACCAGATTAAGGATTACGAGAAAAAGGTAGAGGTGAGCGAGACCGGAACCGTATTATCCGTCGGCGACGGCATTGCCCGTGTCTATGGGATTGAAAAGGCAATGGCAATGGAGATGGTTGAGTTTTCCGGTGGTATCTTCGGACTGTGTCTTAATCTGGAAGAGGATAATGTGGGTGTCGCCGTAATGGGAGATTGCTCAAAAATCAAGGAGGGCGACATTGTCAAGAGAACGGGCAGGATTGCAGAGATCCCTGTGGGTGAAGCAGTCCTCGGCCGAGTTATTGACGCTGTGGGTCAGCCTATAGATGGGAAGGGGCCCATTGATGCCACCGAGTTCCGCCGTATTGAAGTAGTGGCACCCGGTGTCATTGAGCGCCAGCCGGTGAAGGAGCCCATGTATACAGGGCTCAAATCGATTGATGCAATGACGCCCATTGGAAGGGGCCAGCGCGAATTGATTATTGGTGATCGGCAGATCGGCAAGACGGCTATATGCGTGGATGCTATTATTAACCAGAAAGACACCGACATTTATTGCATCTATGTTGCGGTGGGACAGAAGAAGTCTACAGTGGCGCAGGTTGTTGACGTGCTGGAACGTAATGGTGCCATGGCATATACTACTGTCGTAGCAGCCTGTGCAAGCGACCCTGCCACCCAGCAGTTTATTTCCCCCTATTCAGGTTGTGCGATCGGTGAGTATTACAGAGAAAAAGGGCAACATGCCCTGATTATTTATGATGATCTTTCAAAGCAGGCTGCATCTTACAGGCAGGTATCACTTTTACTCAGGCGGCCGCCCGGCCGGGAGGCATTTCCGGGAGATATCTTTTACAATCATTCCCGCTTACTTGAGCGCGCGGCCAAGCTAAGCGATGAACGTGGAGGCGGATCTCTCACAGCCCTGCCCATCATTGAAACTCAGGCTGGTGACGTTTCTGCATATATTCCTACAAACGTAATTTCAATTACCGATGGTCAGGTCTACCTGGAGCCGGGCCTTTTTTTCTCGGGCGTTCGGCCTGCCATTAATGTGGGCCTTTCCGTTTCGAGAGTTGGCGGCGCTGCTCAGACAAAGGCTATGAAAAAGGTAGCCGGGACGCTTCGTCTTGATATGGCCCAGTTCAGGGAACTGGAGGCATTTGCCCAGTTTGGCAGTGACCTGGATAAGGCCACCCAGAAGCAGCTCAACAGGGGTCAGAGGCTGGTCGAAGTGCTGAAACAGCCACAGTTTCAACCGATGCCGGCCGAAAAAGAGGTGGCAATACTGTTCGCAGGAGCGAATGGGTATTTAGATGAATGGCCGGTAGAGGCCGTGGGCGAGTATGAAAGTCAGATGCTGGAGTTTATGGAGAGCAGGCATTCAGATATCTTGAATGACATCAAGGAAAAGAAAGACATAACAGATGAGACGGAGGAAAAGCTGAAAAAGGCCCTTGATGAATTCAAAGAAATTTTTCAGCCGTCCGCTTGATGTTAAAAGAGGTTGAGTAGTCGAATGGTTGAACAGGAAAGGTGACTTAAATATTCAATTAAACATGCGAATAGAGAGAAAGGCTAAATGGCAACCTTAAGAGATATTCTGCGTAAGATAGGAGCCGTCAGAAAGACGAGACAGATTACCAGGGCCATGAATATGGTGGCAGCTTCCAGGCTCCGGGGCGCACAGGCAAGAATGGAAGGTTTTGAACCATACGCGGCCAAGTTTTCCGAAGTCCTGGGAAATCTTGCGATTCGGATAGAACCCGACATTCACCCCTTGCTTGTAAAGAAAGAAGATATATCCAGACTTGCATTACTCCACTTTAGCGGCGACAGAGGACTTTGCGGCAGTTTCAATACAAATCTTATAAATATGGGTGAGAAGTGGATCAATGAGCAAAAAGGCAAAGGCATGAGCTGCGGTTTAACCACGGTCGGAAAAAAGGGTAGGGATTACTTCCGCAGAAGAGACTTTGACCTTGTCGATAGTTATATCAATGTGTATGGCACTATTGATATGTCTTTTATTGGTCAGATGGCCAAGGGCTTTATGGACCGATATATGGCAGATGAAGTCGATGAGGTCTATATGATATACAGCCGTTTTGTTAGCATGGCCAGGCAGCAGCCCACGCTGGTAAAGCTTATACCAATTGAACCGATGAAAAGTGAAGAAGGGCAAGAAGGATCGAGTGCAGTGGAATACCTTTACGAACCTGATCCCGAGGAGCTTTTGATCGAGCTGCTGCCCAAACATATTGGCGTGCAAATAGCTAACGCCTTTTTACAAAACGAAACCAGCGAACATGCCGCTCGTATGGCTGCAATGGACAATGCTTCCAAGAACTGCAATGAACTTATAGATAATCTTACGCTAGTGTATAACAAAGCCCGGCAGGCAGCCATCACGGCTGAACTCATGGACATTGTAGGTGGTGCTGAGGCCTTGAAAAAGGCATAATGGTTTTTGATAAAAGGAGGTCTTAATTTAATCATGAACGAGGGTAAACTAATTCAGGTCATTGGTCCGGTTGTTGATGTGGAATTTGCAGAGAGAGAGCTTCCTGAAATTCTTACGGCTCTCCTTATCACCAATCCAGGCATCGATGATACAGAGGATAACCTTGTTGTGGAAGTTGCACAACATCTGGGTGACAACGTGGTCCGATGTATTGCAATGGACGTAACAGACGGCCTTGTTCGGGGCATGAAGGTCAAAAATACGGGAAAGCCGATTCAGATGCCTGTTGGGGACCCTGGCCTGGGTCGGGTTCTCAATGTTGTTGGAAGACCCGTGGATGGTTTGGGTCCTGTTGATGCCAAGGAATTCTATCCTATTCATCGTCATGCCCCTGCGTTTGATGAGCAGGACACCTCGGTAAACGTACTTGAGACGGGGGTCAAGGTTATTGATCTTCTGGTCCCGTTTCCGAGAGGCGGAAAAATGGGGATGTTCGGTGGTGCAGGTGTGGGCAAGACCGTGGTTATGATGGAAATGATCCACAACATTGCAATGCAGCATGGCGGTATCAGCGTTTTTGCCGGTGTTGGTGAGAGGACCAGGGAGGGTAACGACCTCTATCTTGAGATGAAGGAATCAGGTGTTCTTGAAAAGGCTGCTTTGATTTACGGACAGATGACCGAACCACCGGGGGCGCGCGCAAGAGTGGCTCTCTCAGCCCTCACTGCAGCGGAGTATTATAGGGATGAGAAGGGTCAGGACGTACTGCTTTTCATTGATAATATATTCCGGTTCACGCAGGCCGGCTCAGAAGTTTCAGCCTTGCTTGGCCGTATACCTTCTGCCGTCGGTTATCAGCCTACCTTGGGGACTGATTTAGGAGAACTTGAAGAGCGTATTACCTCAACGACAAAGGGCTCCATTACATCGGTTCAGTGCGTGTACGTTCCTGCCGACGACCTGACAGACCCGGCTCCAGCCACTACATTTGCCCATCTGGACGGTACGGTTGTTCTTGCGAGACCTATTGCTGAGCTTGGAATTTATCCTGCTGTGGACCCACTGGATTCCACCTCTCGAATTTTGGACCCTAATGTCCTTGGAGAAGACCACTACAATGTTGCGAGACAGGTCCAGCAGATACTTCAAAAGTACAAGGATCTTCAGGATATTATTGCTATCCTGGGAATGGATGAACTTTCAGATGAAGATAAATTGGTAGTGGCCAGGGCGCGGAGGATGCAACGTTTTTTATCTCAGCCATTCCACGTGGCAGAGACATTTACGGGCACGGCAGGGAAATATGTCCCTGTAAAAGACACGGTCCAGGGGTTTAAAGAAATTATTGACGGCAAACACGATGATCTGCCAGAGGCAGCCTTCTACATGGTTGGTTCGATAGAAGAGGCTCAAGAAAAGGCGGAAAGGATGACTGGTGACAGCAAGTAGAGGTGACGGAAACATGGGCGAGCTTTATTTGGAAGTTATTACCCCGGAAAAGGTGGTAGTAAGCCAGGAGGCGGATATGGTTGTTGCCCCCGGGACATTGGGGGAGTTTGGTGTGCTTCCCGAACATGTGGCTTTTCTTTCGGGAATTGTACCTGGAGAACTTCGTTACAGTCTTGACGGTAAGACGGAATCCCTTGCCGTAACCACAGGCTTTTCTGAGGTTTTCAACAACCGGGTTTCTGTCTTGGTGGATGCTGCCGAGACGGTCCATGATATTGATGTAGAACGCGCAAGGCTTGCAATGGAAAGGGCAAAGGAAAGGTTGGCAAAGAATCGGGGAACTGAAGATGTTGATTTTTTGAGGGCTGAGGCGGCCTTAAAAAGGGCGATTATCCGTATTAAGGTTGCAGAATCGGCAAAATAACTAAGAGATTCAAAAAAATGGTGTAAAGAAGGCAAGCAAAGGACGCTTGCCTTTTTTATTGACGTAATAACAGGTAAGTGTATAATATTAAATTTAATTAATCGAGGATGGGAGTTCTATGGATACGACAACGGGTGATATTGATCAATTTCAGGTACTTGAAGAGAAGATAGAGGGTCTGATTGAAAAGATAAGGACGTTGAAAAAAGAGAAGGAATCTCTTTCTGAAAATGCTCAAATTCAAGAAGAAAGGCTGGCCGATCAAAACGAGCAGATATTACGCCTAAAGGAATCAAGAGACGGCGCAAAGCAGAGGATTGTTTCTCTTCTGGAGAAAATTGAACAAGTTGATATCTAGTGACCCGTATAATAAATTTCCAAATTAACAGACTTCGACCCCGTAAGCAAGGCCAGGGAAATATTTAAAATCTGTTCGAAGGGATGAACGGTTACACTTGGAAAAGCCCATAAAAGTAAAAATATTTGATCATGAATACATGGTCAAGAGCGATGAAGACGAAGAGCAGGTTCAGAAAATAGCCGAATTTCTGAATGATAGGTTTAGCGAGATCAGGAAGGATATGGAGGACCTGTCAGAAGGAAAAACTGCTATATTGGCCGCTTTTCATATTGCCAGCGATTATTTTCAGGTACTCAAAGAGCGTGATGATTTAGTAAGGGATATACAGAATCGGGCAAGGTCGCTGAATTACCAAATCGACTCCATTTAG
>CAZUHR010000096.1:0-10025 GCA_964620335.1 uncultured Desulfobacteraceae bacterium | reverse complement strand
CTGCTGCCGCCATATCCGGATATATCGCCGATCGATTGGGACTGGAGGCGGTATTTATTTTTATGGGGCTGTGCTTTTTTATTTCGGCCTGTATGGTTGCGCTCCTGGTGGTAAGGGCAAAGGAGAGCCCGTTTGAGTCAGTAAGATAACAGGAAAAAGCGTTCCAATTTTACAAAAATGTCATTTTCTTGGCTTTATTCTTACATTATCGTAGGTTCCCATTGAACCAACCTAACTAAGTCAGGCTCACTATTGTGAGTGTTTTAGCTCCTACTTTTTTCATCAGGCCATCTCATGAATTTTCATATTACCTCGAATCACCTTTAATATAAGATAAGTATAATATATTATTTAAAATTTTATCAATAGCATGTCGAGTTGGTTCCTATTAACTTCGGCGATCACAGCATTCCTATCATTTTCAGACTATTTGTAAGTCCACCCATAAACAGATTGGCCCCGAATTTGCTTTAATTAAATATTAGAGTGCTAATCTTTAACTGACCAAAAGTGTGGGAGAGGTCAATTGAAAGGAGGGGCTTATGTCTTTGAATTGGGGTCCACATTTCATTGTTCCCTCTGAGTCGACGAAAATGTTTTCAGGTATTGTTCGATTGAGGGAAAGATATGATGAAGAGCTTCTGCGAAAGGAGTTAGGAGAACTTGGTCTTGCCGGCGCTATCGTAAGGGTCACCAATCCATGGTATTATCGTAGAAAAGGGGATGAGAGCTGGATAAAGATCGGGGAATCAGAGGACAGGGATGAGAACTTTCCGGTAAAATGGGACACCTCCCATTTGCAGAATGGTGCGTATCAGGTCCTGGGTCTCATGCATGTCTTTGTCAAAAGAGAAAATGAGGAAAAGGTTATTGCCAGGCAGAATATTATTGATGTGACCATTGAAAATTAGTAACGAAGATCGCCTTCAGCCTGAAAATAATTCGCCTTCTCATCCCTCTCCCCAGATAACGAGCCCCATGGCATGGCGGCTTTTGGGATCGGGGTGATTAGGCGTTAGGCGAACATTCAGCCCAAAGTGACCCACCTCTTTAAAAAAGATGTTACACTCGTATCTGTAGGTGTTGTTCCCTTTATTTTCCACCGGATTCATGACCGTGGTAAAGCTGTTCAGGAACTGATCCGATGGATCGAGTATACCGTAGTATGCCTCCGCCATGACATCTTCAGGAACAAGCTCTCCCAGGAATATGTCTGCCTCAGCTCTGTAGGATGTCCCCATCTCTATTTCGCTGAGCGTATCCATTCGGATTTCTTTGATCTTTACGTTTGACCAGTTATACATGATTCTTTCGCGCCAGGCTGCGAGTCCCTTGAGGCCCTCCCAATCCCTCTCAATTAGCTCGAATCGCCGCTTTGCCGAAGTAACATAAAAGCGCGACCAATATTCCATGACCATCCTGTGGGTGTTAAACATGGGGCAGAGCCTGTGTAAAGACGTCTTCATCATGGCAAGCCAACCCCTGGGCAGTCCGTCGGGGCCCCTGTTGTAAAAAAGCGGCACAATATCTTTTTCAAGGATGTCGTAGAGTATACGGCTTTCCAGTTCATCCTGAAACTCATGATCGTCATACCTTTCTCCGCTTCCGATTGCCCAGCCGATATCAGGATCAAAGCCCTCATCCCACCACCCGTCCAGCACACTCAGGTGAAGGGCACCATTGGCCACTGCCTTCATGCCGCTGGTTCCACAGGCCTCAAGTGGGCGTCTTGGCGTATTGAGCCAGACATCCACACCCTGGACCATATATCGCGCTATTTCCATATCGTAGTCCTCCAAAAAGACCATGTAGCGCCGCAGTTTCTCCCGATTGCTTATCTGTATCAAGTTTTTGATCAAATCCTTTCCCATCTGGTCCTGGGGATGGGCCTTGCCAGTAAATATTATTTGAACCGGAAATCGGTCATTTACCAAAATCTGTTCTAGTCGCTGGAGATCCTTCAGGATTAGATGGGCCCTTTTATAGGGGGCAAACCTCCTTGCAAATCCGATAGTCAAGGTCTCTGAATTCAGGACCTCGTCTGCTATGGCCAGGTCCCGGTTGGAAACCCCCCTTCTTGTCATTTGTTCCTTTAGCCTCCTGCGGGCAAAAGCCACAAGCCTCTCTCTCCCCCGCTCGTGGGTCCTCCACAGCTCAGTGTTAGGGATCTTGTCTACCCTTTCCCACACCATCACATTGTCCGGGTCCTCAATCCATCGGGGTCCCAAGTAGCGGGCATAATTCTCGGCCATTCCTTTGGATATCCACGAGGGGATATGGACACCGTTTGTGATATGAACTATGGGCAGGTCTGTTTCCGGCGTCTTTGGCCATATCCTTTGCCACATGTTTCGGCTCACACTTGCATGGAGACGGCTGACACCATTGTTGCAATTGGACAGCCGCAAGGCCAGAACGGTCAAGCAGAACTCCTCATCCTTGTTCTTGGGGTCCTGCCTTCCAAAACCCAGAAGCACATCCATGCTAATTCCTAAAAGCCTGGCAAAGGAATCAAAATAGGCCCGAACCAGATCGGGGTGAAACATGTCGTTGCCTGCCGGCACAGGGGTATGTGTAGTAAAGACTCCGGTCGCCCTGACAAGTTCAACCGCTTCGTTGAAGCTGAGACCGTGGACCTGTATAAGATCTCGAATCCGTTCGAAAACGGCAAAGGCAGAGTGTCCTTCGTTCATATGATATACGGCAGGATCCTCTCCCAAGGCCATTAACATCCTTACACCGCCGACGCCCAAGATGATCTCCTGGCGAATCCTCATCTCCCGGTCACCGCCGTACAGCTCGGATGTAATTCCCCTGGCGGATTGGGAATTCTCCGCAAGGTTGGTGTCAAGGAGGTACAACCGGGTTCTGCCGATGTTCACTCGCCAGGCCTGAATCCAGACCTCTTCTCCTTTGAGATCCACTGAAACCCTTATCAGGTTTCCCTTTTCGTCCCGTACCAGTTTCATGGGCATATTGATGAACTGGTTGATGGGGTATGTCTCCATCTGCCAGCCGTCCTGCGTGAGGTACTGTCTGAAATAACCTTTCTGGTAGGCCAGCGAAATACCGACAATAGGGAGATTGAGGTCACTGGCGGATTTGAGATGGTCCCCTGACAAAATGCCCAAGCCCCCCGAGTAAATGGGCAGACACTCTGCCACACCGCATTCTGCAGTAAAATAGGCCACTGTAAATGGAGGGACGGTTTTTCCAAAGACCTCTGAACCCGGTTTTTTGGACATGTAACGATCAAGTTCCTCCTTGACCCTTTCCATGTGTGCGACAAACCCTTCATCATCGGCCAAATTTTCCAATTCATTCTGCTTTACGCGGCCCAGTAGGTCAACGGGATTCCTTCTGGTCTCCTCCCAGAGATCCGGATTGATTCTCCTGAACAGTTCCTCCGCCCCATAATCCCATGCAAAGTACAGATTATCCGACAATTCGTGGAGGGTTCTCAGCCTTTCCGGGACACTCGGTCTGACGTCTATGGTTCTGATAGGTCTTGTCATATTCTATGCCTTATCTATCGTGAAAAAATGGAAATCTCCGCTCCCAAGCCCTATATAAAGCCCTGATTGTTCCACTTGGGCCGAAGGGTGAAAAAAACTCTCTCCCTTCAAGGGGTCTTTGAAGACGATCTGTTCTCCTTCCGGAAGCCAATTCAAGGGCAGTTTAACATGCCCCTGGGCCGAAGAGAAAGAGAAATTCACAACGATCAGCCGCCGCTCTTTCTCAAGGCCCCAGCACCATGCCAGAAGGTTTTCATGGGACTGGTTATCGGCCCAGCTGTAAGTGTTACAAATCTCCCACCCCCCTTCGTGAAAGACGGGGTGATCGATTTCCCTCAACAACAAATCGCAAAAGGCCTCAACGCCTTTTTGAACGGGTTCATTAGGACTCCGCCTTAGCTGTACCGGCGTTCTTATACGGTTTCCTTGAAATTGCCCCTGCTGCCATAAACGCATGCCCGGCAGGGTTGCATGGATGATCATGGCACAGCGAACCCTCTCTGTTCCGAATGTGTGCAAGGCTCTTGGCTCGTCATGATTTTCCAGAAACCGTATCAGTTTTTGCTGGCGCTCAACGGGGATCGACAGGTGACTTCTTAGGCCTTCAATATTTCCCTCTGCCAGAAGGTCATATAGGGTCTTGTCATAGGTATAATCGAACCCCTGATCCTGAAGTTTCTGCTCAGTTCCCCAGTACGCCTCCGCAAGGAAAAGGAACCGCTGGTTCCGGGATTTGACAGTGTTGATTGCCATGGGCCAGAACTCTTTGGTGTATACCCCCTTCTGAAGATATGTCCCCCATGTTCTGTTGAACACATCCTTTATAAGAAGCATGGCCATGTCGCAACGAATCCCGTGGCAATATTTCGAGATGTTTGACATGGTCTCGATCATGGCCTGAATACATTTTCCGTCGGAATAATTCAGTTGCGCCGTATCGTTCCATGGGGGAAAATAAGGGTCTTTCCCATGTGCAATGCAAGGCTTTTCGGGATCGTGTCCAGCCCTAAAAAATCCTTCGGCGCAATCATTTTCCAGGGCCGTTTTATTCTGCACATAAAAATCCGAATGCTGTTCGATCCAAGGGTGATCGCATGCGGTATGGTTGGGCACAAAATCAAGGACAAGAAAAAGGCCCAAATCCTCAAGCTTTTTCTTTAGTGATCTAAGATCGTCAAAGGAGCCGAAGGTCGAATCAGGATAATAGTCGTATATGGAATAGGGTGACCCGGCGATATCCTCAATCACAAAGTCAGGAAGAATATTGCGGCATTCATCCACCAACGACGGTTCCCCTCGGGCCCTTTCTTTTGAATCAGGGCTTCGTTTCCACATCCCCATAAGCCAGACAACATCTATTCCCTTGTCTTTCAGTAGCCGCCATTCCTTGTCAGGGATCGTGGCCAGGGTAATGTTTTGTTGTTCTCGATTGCTGAGTTCATTTAGCCAGGTCATGAGGTTTATTTGGTAAATATGGGGATTATTACGAAGTGTTTTCATGTCATTATATGGTATAGGTCAGGTCCCTATCCTCTTCCGTATAATTCTGTCATTTCGCGGAGGGTCCGGTACACTTCTGGGCCAAGCAATTTTGAATCGAGACGCCACTCCCAGTTGCCGTCCCTAATGGCAGGCCGATTCATGCGGGCCTCTTCACCCAGGCCCAGGAGATCTTGAATGGGAAAGATCACCGTATCAGCGACCGTCATCATTGCGAGGCGAACAAATGCCAGTGCAATCTCTTCAGCCGGTACTTCCCGTCCGATATACCTGAAAAACCGTTCTTTGACTTCCGGCGGCGCCTCATTTTCAAACCATCCCCTGATGGTGTTGTTATCATGCGTCCCTGTATATACAATACAGTTTTTGATCACATTGTGCGGGGCATAGGGATTGGTAGGGAGATCATTGCCGAATGCAAAAATAAGCAGTTTCATGCCGGGAAAACCGAAACGGTTCATTATCTCAGTCACATCAGGCGTAATGACGCCAAGATCCTCGGCAATAATGGCCGCATCGGGAAGTATCCTGTTCACTGTGTTTAAAAACTCTTCGCCCGGAGCCACGGCCCAATTACCGTTCATGGCATTTTCTTCGGTTGCCGGTACTTCCCAGTAGCCCATGAATCCGCGAAAATGATCCACCCTCACAAAATCAAATAGTCCCAGATTGTGTTTCAACCGCTGAATCCACCAATCAAATCCAGTTTCCTTATGAACATCCCAACGGTATACCGGATTGCCCCAGAGTTGGCCAGTTTCGCTGAAGTAATCCGGCGGCACTCCGGCAACAGTAATGGGTCGCTTTTCATTGTCCAGATTAAACAACCCGGGATGGAGCCATACGTCCGCACTGTCGTACACCACATAAATGGGCATATCCCCGATGGTTTTGATGCCTTTTTGATGACAATAACGCTTCAGTGCCGTCCATTGGCTGAAAAAGAGATATTGAAAAAACCTTTCCTGCTCGATCGTATCGTGAAGCTTATTCCTTGTCTGTTCAACGGCCCCTGAATCCCTGTCTTTCAGTTCCTCTGGCCACTCTGACCAGGGTTTGCCTCCCATATGTGTTTTCAGAGCGGCGAAAAGCGCGAAATCATCCAGCCAGTAGGAACTACGAAAACAAAATTCTTTGTACCTTTGATTCGCGGGTGATCTTTTGAAACGGCCATAGGCCTTATTAAGCAGGGCGCTTTTAAAGGTGATAACATTTCGGTAATCGACCCGGCCCTTCAAGAAATGGGGTGCTGAGTCCAGGTCATCTTTAAAGAGCCATCCCTCCTGGACTAAAATCTCGGGGCTGATAAGCAATGAATTAAACGCAAACGCCGAGATGCTGTGGTAAGGAGAGCAACCGTGTTCGAGGTCTGTCGGATTCAGCGGAAGGATTTGCCAGTAACGCTGTTTCGTCTCTGCCAAAAAATCCACAAACCGGTACGCCACCGGTCCCAGGTCGCCGATTCCAAAATCGGACGGCAGTGATGTTATATGAAGCAATATTCCGCTTCCTCTTGTATCCATTTTTAGTCCGATATGTGTTCTTTCCCGGTTTTGACCTATCAATATGATTATATGTGTTCACAAAAACAGCCGCTTCCGAACTTCAAAATGAAGAGAAAGGGCATGAAATATTATTGTACAAGTGTTATGCTTAACAAGCAATAATATAAAAAAGAGAAGCGATTGGTTTCCGAATTAGGGAGGGGGGCTGATATAATGATTAATTTTTTATCAGAAGAGTTGACAAAAGAAAAAATATGAATAATATTCAAGCGCTCCAAAATGGTTTAAAACTCATCGGAGGTGATATCATGAATAAAAACAATGTCTTAAAAAAAACGAATGAGAACAAAACCATGAGAAGAATTGCCAGAAAAGTTTCGGAGAGGGAATCGAATCAAAGCGTATTTAATAGGGATCAAGATTTCCGGTCCAAGTTCCTTAAAACCCTTGAGTTTAAGAGGGAGGAGGTAAGTAGGGCGATTGCCCGTTTGATTGAAAACCAGAATGGGAACGATGCCTCATTGTCCGCAGATGACAGCATTGAGGAAATTGACCGTGCTGCGCGTGAGATTGAGACACAAAAGCGATATGGCATCGTTGAGAGGAAAAGCGATGAGCTGAAAAAGATTGAATCCCTTATTCTAAGGATTCTGAAGGATGAAGACTTTGGCCTGTGCGAAGACTGCGGCAGGCGGATCCCGGAGGGACGCTTGATAGTCATGCCGGATGCGACCCGGTGTGTATCCTGCCAGCGGGAAACAGAAAAGTGGAATTTCAGCAGAAAATCGGCCGGTGGAAAGCTTTCTCTCAGACCAGACAAGATGACGTCGGATTGGGATGAGGATGATACCGACGAATCGGCAAAACGGTTTTTTGTAGACACCACAGGGACACCAATTTTAATTGAGGACTTTGAAGAATTAAATGGCCTGAAGGAGGATTCGGATAACAAAGATAAGGATACACAGCTGGAGTCGCGGTCAGAGCCGCAGGATAATACCCCATCGTCTTCCGCCGAGTTTTGATCAGATGGTAAAATGTAATCGTGTTTTTTTCAGCCACATACATCTGCCCAGTTCGGGGTCTTGCCGAAAACAAGGCACCTGACCCGGAGCGACTTTACCAATCGGCCAGGGTAGCAAAGGGCCTGGGATATGCTTATTCGAACACCGGCATTGATTTATGGGGGATACGTGATATTCGTCAACTTATTTTTTATTGTCAGGCCTGCCCTTCCCATTTAAGATAGACGGCCGAAAGGGGAGGCACTGTGAGGCTAAGGGTATAAGGCCTGGCATGGCGGGGGACTCGTTCAGATTGGATACCTCCCAAGTTTCCCTGGCCGCTTCCACCATAGTATGTACTGTCACTGTTTAACACTTCTCTCCAGATGCCATCCCTTGGTGCACCCAACTTGTAGCCGAAATGTGTAACCGGCGTAAAGTTGCAGACAACAAGCATCATATCTTCTGATGATAGGCCCTTGCGGACAAGACTGACAACACTTTGCTGTGAATCGTTACAGTCAATCCACTCAAAGCCCGCCGATTCAAAGTCGAGTTCGTAAAGGGCCGGATTGTTTATGTAGAGGCCGTTCAGGTCTTGGACCCACTGTTTCAATCCCGAATGGGAATCGTATTTAAGCAGGTGCCACTCAAGACTTTCCTCGTGGTGCCATTCATTCCACTGGCCGAATTCTCCACCCATAAACAGAAGCTTTTTCCCGGGCTGGGCATACATATAACCGTATAACAGCCTCAGGTTGGCAAATTTCTGCCAGTCATCGCCCGGCATCTTTCCGAGAAGGGAGCTTTTGCCGTGGACGACTTCATCATGAGATAACGGCAGAATAAAATTTTCATGAAAGGCATACAGCATTCGAAATGTTAGCTTGTCGTGGTGATACTTTCTGTAGATTGGATCCCTGGACATGTAGGACAGGGTATCGTGCATCCATCCCATATCCCATTTCATACCGAAGCCTAACCCCCCAAGATATGTAGGACTCGATACCATGGGCCAGTCGGTGGATTCCTCTGCAATGGTTTGGATGTCCGGCAGGTCTTGGTATGCTACCTCGTTGAGGCGCCTCAGAAAGGAGATGGCCTCAAGATTCTCCCGCCCCCCGAATTCGTTCGGTATCCATTCGCCTTTCTTCCGGGAGTAATCCAGATAGAGCATGGATGCTACAGCATCAAAACGAAGGCCATCCGCATGATACACGTGCAACCAGAAAAGGGCGCTGCTGATTAGAAAACTCCGTATCTCCTTTCGGCCGTAATTGAAAATTAAGCTTTCCCAGTCCGGATGAATCCCCTTTTGCGGATCGGCATGTTCGTACAGATGGGTTCCATCAAAAAAACCAAGACCGTATTCATCGTTCGGGAAGTGCGAGGGAACCCAGTCCAAAATTACCGCGATGCCACTCCGGTGAAAGCAATCAATCAAATGCATGAAATCCCGGGGTTCTCCGTATCTTGTCGTCGGCGCAAAATACCCCAGGGTCTGGTATCCCCATGATCCGTAGAAGGGGTGCTCCATGACGGGCAGGAACTCGACGTGTGTAAAATTCATTTGCTTTACATACTCGACAAGCCTTTTCGCCAGTTCGCGGTAAGTTAGCGAGCGGTTACCCTCCCCCGGAACACGCATCCATGAACCCAGATGGACTTCATAGACAGCCATGGCTGAACTGGATCGGTTATGGGGGCTCCTTTTCTTTTTCATCCATTCACTGTCACCCCATGTATATTCCAGATCCCATACAATGGATGCTGTCCTGGGCGGCAGTTCACTATAAAATGCAAAGGGATCAGCCTTTCCCACTTCGTAGCCGTTGTAACGGGAAAGGATACTGTATTTATAGTAGGCACCTTCCTCAACTCCAGGGATAAAGCCTTCCCAGATCCCGGAAGCGCCTTTCTGCCGGAGAAGATGGATCGACTTATTCCATCCGTTAAAATCCCCTATGACGGAAACACGTTCCGCATCAGGGGCCCAAACTGCAAAATAGGTCCCGTATTGGTCGTCCTTCTCCATTGGATGGGAACCCAATTTGTCATACAGCCGGAAGTGACTCCCTTCGTTAAATAGATAAAGGTCGTCTTCTGTCAGCAAGGTGACGTCATATCGCACCTCTTTTTTTTGTATGTTTCTTTTTGCTGATTTTTTCCTAACCTTTATGTTTTCACGTATCATCAATTTTCTCCCGAGTGTGATTTGCCTATTATGAGAACTGTACCGTGAAGACCACAATAGATTGCAAAATGTTTTTGTAGTATTATTTTTTCATAACACTTTCATAAAGTTTTTTATAATTTTTTGCCGAACGTTCCCAGGAAAAGTCCTCCCGTATACCGTTGGCAATAATCCTATCCCAAACACGTTTTTTGTCATACGTGGTTACAGCCTCCCTGACAGCCTCAAATAAGGCCTTCGGCTCATACGGGCCGAACGTGAACCCATTACCTTTCCCGGTCTTGGTATCGAAGTGATTAATGGTGTC
>CAZUHR010000095.1:0-10052 GCA_964620335.1 uncultured Desulfobacteraceae bacterium | reverse complement strand
CGTTACAACAGCAACACAACCGTTTATATCCATAGACTTTCCTCCCTATTAGTTTGAGACCTTTGAAAATTTGCCTTTTGTGTCATTGCGAGGAGAGAAGCGACGCGGCAATCTGACTTGAAAGGGCAAGTCATCCTGAGCCTGTCGAAGGATCTCGATGCATCAAGGGGATCCCTCGATTCACTCGGGACGATGCTTTGCATCGGATTGCTTCGCTGCGCTCGCAATGACAATGTCGGTATTTTTCAAAGGTCTCAAGTTCACTTCCTTAAAAACCTTTAGTACCTTTTTGAAAACTGCGTCTTATGGACGCGGTAAGAATCATTTGACTTTACCTGGATAAACTCCAGAGAGTGCAACCAGGCCACCAAATCTGAGGGAAAATTATTGATTTCTATGACGGCTTTATGGCTCTTTTGAGTCATTGGACAACTCCTCTTCCTTTCTTAATCCTCGGCTGAGGATATCAATAGCGAGGCCTAAGGTCTGCTTAAGGTAATCTTTTCTGGGATTTATCATCCGCTTGCTTTCTTCCCAGAGAACGGCCCCGGTGAAAATAATCCAAATGATATCTCCAAGGGCGATGGGATTGTGCTCAATAAAGCGGCCTTCCGCAATGCCCTGTTCAAAGATCTTGGCCAGGCTCCTGAGGCATTTTGCAGCCAATTCGTTGAGTTGGCCGGTACGCTTAGACGACAAATTTTTGAGACCGTCACTTGCCTGGAGATGAAATAGATTAATAAGGATCAACGGATCGAAATTAAAAACGTCATATAAAAGGTCTTTCAGGGCTCCCAGCTTTTCTTCCGCATTTAAGCCTTCTTCACCATAAAGCCCTTCCAGCCTTTCCGCCAGGTACTCTAAGAGTTGAAGATTGAGTGAGGCATAAAGGTCATCTTTGTTCTTGAAATAGAGGTATATGGCAGCCGGGCTCAATTCCGCCTCTTGAGCAATATCCTCTATTGTTGCAGCGCTAAATCCCTTTTCATAAAAAAGCCGTTTTGCGGCATCCAGGATCTGTTTGCGGCGCATCTTTTGCTGTAAATCCTTCTCGCGCTCTTTTCTTTCCGCAATTCCCAAGTATTTTCTCCTGGAAATAAATGTTATTCAGCTATATGATGATCATTCATATAACTGAATCTGTTTCATCCAGTCAAGAGAAGATTTTACCCTGTAACAAAATCACAGTATACAGAAAACTTGACTCCATTGTCTTTGGTCCGTACTCTTGGGATGGACCGCGGTGAAAAAACATTTACAGGTAAGTTTGAACCTGCCGGAAAAATTGCATCAATTAGGGGGAGTCGAATGAGTGTAAGTATTGAAAGAAATGGCCCTATAACAACCGTTATCCTGAGCCGGCCGGATGTGCGCAATGCTGTTGATCGCCCTACTGCAGAGGCCCTTGCTGAAGCATTCCGCGCTTTTGATGCGGATGAGACGGCGAAAGTGGGCGTATTGTTCGGGGATCACGGAAACTTCTGTGCCGGGGCCGACCTGAAGGCTATTGCTTCAGGGGATCGCGCCAACCGTGTAGAGCCGTCCGGCGATGGTCCGATGGGTCCTTCCCGCATGGTGCTCTCCAAGCCTGTTATTGCGGCAGTTGCAGGCTATGCATTGGCCGGTGGGCTTGAGCTGGCCCTTTGGTGTGACATGCGCGTAGTCGAAGAAAATGCTGTTATGGGTGTATTCTGCAGGCGTTGGGGCGTACCGCTCATTGACGGCGGGACGGTTCGCCTACCGCGCCTGATCGGAATGAGTAGGGCAATAGACCTTATCCTGACCGGTCGTCCCGTGAGTGCCAAGGAGGCACTGGATATTGGACTTGCCAACCGGATTGTGCCTGAGGGACAGGCAAGGGTTCAGGCGGAGAGATTGGCTCGCGAGATCGCGGCATTTCCCCAAGTATGCATGCGAGGGGATCGGATGTCTGCCTACGAGCAGTGGGAGTTTTCATTAGAAGAGGCCATGGCAAACGAGTTTCGCCATGGACAGAAGTCCCTGGCCGAGGGTGCTTTAGAAGGTGCTCTCAAGTTTACGCATGGCGCAGGCCGTCACGGTTCTTTTGAAGAGATTGAATAAATCAACTAAAATTCCTTCCAGCCCCGCTGAAGCGGGATCTCCGCTTTGCTCCGACAAGCTTGCAGAGAATCTCCAAATGTAAGGGATTGAGTATTAGAGAGGTTTTTGCTCATTTCTTAATGTTTTTCGTGTCAATACTATTACGGGAGTTAAGAATATGGCCACAGGAATTAAGGACAAGGTAGCAATAATCGGGATGGGTTGCACCAAGTTTGGTGAGAGGTGGGACGTAGGCGCCGAGGAACTCATGGTAGAGGCTTTTACCGAGTGCCTGGAAGATGCCGGGATTGACAGAGACGAGATCCAGGCAGCCTGGCAGGGGACCTATTTTGAAGAGATTAATGTGGGTAAGAGCGCATTGCCTCTTTCCACTACGCTCAGGCTCCCTTTTATACCGGTCACACGAACTGAGAATTTCTGTGCAAGCGGGACAGAGGCTTTACGGGGTGCTATATATGCAGTGGCCTCAGGTGCCTATGACATCTGTTTGGCCCTGGGTGTGGAGAAGTTGAAGGATACAGGCTATGGTGGGCTTCTCAATCCTGGATCAAACTGGGGATCTTTGAGCTGGTTATGGTGGCCCAATGTGACAGCACCGGGCGCCTTTGCACAGCTCGCTTCAGCCTATGCGGCAAAGTATAGGATTCCTGATAATGAATTGAAGCGTGCTATGGCACATATTTCCGTTAAAAGCCATGCCAATGGTGCCCTTAACCCAAAGGCCCATTTGAGGAAACCGGTTACAGAGGAACAGGTGATGGCGGCGCCTATTATTGCCCATCCCCTCGGGCTTTTTGACTGCTGCGGGGTAAGTGACGGGGCAGCCTGCGCTATTGTTACGACTGTGGAAAAGGCCAGGGACATGGGGAAAAAGGATATCATCACTGCCAAAGCCTTGCAGCTCAGCCTCAGCAATGGCGAAGAGATGGGTTTCAATGATTGGGACGGGGATCATTTCATGACTACTGATAAGTGCAGTATCAGGGCATACAAGGAGGCCGGGATCACGAACCCGCGTGAGGAAATCAGTATGATGGAGGTCCACGACTGCTTCTCCATTACGGAGCTTGTGACTTATGAGGACCTTCATATTTCAGAACGGGGTCAGGCGGTCAGGGATGTCATGGGCGGTTTTTATGACCTGAACGGGGGAGGGGTCCCCTGCCAGGTGGATGGAGGCTTGAAGTGCTTTGGCCATCCCATTGGTGCATCCGGATTGCGCATGCTCTATGAGATGTACCTCCAGTTGCACGGAAGGGCCGGGGAAAGACAGATCGATAACCCGCGGCTTGGCCTCACTCACAATCTGGGAGGTGTCCCCTTCATGAATGTATGCAGCATTGCCATTATTGGAAAATATGGAAACTAAGATCTGAGATAAAGGTTCATAATAAAATGTAAACCCCGTTCATCCTGTCAAGAAAATGTGTGGAGGAGAAATGAATGGATTTTGACTTGACTAAAGAGCTGAGAGATATTCAAAAGGCAGCGAGAGAGTTTGCCAAAGGCGAATTCGATCCTGATGCAGTTCTCGAATATGACAAGAACCAGGAGTTTCCTTCAGCAATCTGGAAAAAGGCATGTGAACTCGGGTTTATTGGTATGCATTTCCCTGAAGAACATGGCGGTCAGGGTCTGGGTCTTATCGAAAACGTCTTGATAACAGAGGCTTTTTGCCGGCAGGATTCAGGCATGGGAATCGCACTGGCCCTTTCAGATTGCGGGTCAGAAATAATCTTTCGGCATGGAAATGAGAAGCAAAAGGCCAAAATACTGCCTTTAATAACACAGGGTGAAAGTTTGTTTACCATTGCCATTTTGGAGGAAGGCTACTCCCTTTCGCCGTTAGCGACAACTGCGCGCAAAGAAAAAGATAGATACGTTATCAATGGAAAGAAGGCGTTTGTTACCCTTGGCAGTCTGGCCAAACATATGATCGTTGTCTGTCAAACACGGTCGGAGGATCCCCTTTCGCAATCCGTTTTTTTATTTGAAAGAGGCGCAGAAGGTGTAAGTGTATCTACCATGGGAGAAAAGGTTGGCATGAGGATGGTCCCGTCAGATGAAGTTTCTTTCACGGATGTTATTGTTCCGCATGAAAATAGGGTCGGAGATGAAGACAAAGGATACTATCAGGTAAGGGACTTTTTAGATGAGATGAGGGTCGAAACCGGTGCCATGGGAATAGGTCTTGCTCAGGGAGGACTGGATAAGGCTTTGGAATACAGCAAGAGCAGGGAACAGTTCGGCAGGCCGATAGCAAAATTCGACGACATAAGAAACAAACTGGCAGACATGTATATGGATATAGAGATGGCAAGGCTCATAGTCTATAAGGCAGCATTTTCATTGGATAACAGAAGTCCCGACAATGGAGCTATTCTCATGTCAAAGATTGTTTCCACAGGGACTGCATACAGGGTTACCAATGATGCTGTGCAGATCTTTGGTGGTTTTGGATATATGAAAGAAGGCCATATTGAACGTTTTTACAGGGATGCAAGGGTACTTTGCCATTTTTTAGAACCGGGACGAATACAAAGAAACATGCTTGCAGATCAGATAATAGGTAAAAGAAATTGACTATTTGGAAGCCCTGCCAAAAGGACCCTCCACACAGACGGCGGGCAAGCAGGAGCTAGAAATCAGGAGCCATATTTAATAAAACTTTGGCTCTTTGAAAACATGATAGGACGGGCCATGGGGGTCTCTTTTCAAAAGTCGCATCAGAATTTCTTCTGAGATAGTCGAACGCCCCCATTCCCGCAAATATTAGGCCCCCGAACAGGCAGTAAAGGCCAACGCCACGACAAAGAGGCCCTTCAGGGGCTGTCCCAAGCAGAGGTTTAAGGCTTTACTGCCGTTCCATGAAATGACATAAGCATATGCGACTTTTGAAAAGAGACCCCCATGGCCCTGAAATCCACAATTGATTTTTTCAAAAGGGGAAACAAACCATTTGAGGTGAAATGAGAAGTGGATATTTTAAAGTATACCCAAGAACACAAGACATTCAGACAGGTGGTCCGCGAGTTCTTTGAAAAAGAGGTTATACCCTATGCGGACCAATGGGAGAAGGAAGGTATCACGCCCAAGTCCGTATGGAAAAAGATGGGCGAGCAGGGCTTTTTGTGCATGGATGTGCCCCGGAAGTACGGCGGCAGAGGGGCGGACTTCTTATATTCCGTCATTGTTACCGAAGAACTTGTCCCTACCGGTCAAAGCGGTGTTTCAGCTCCCGTGCATAGCGATGTTGTGGTGCCTTACATTACCTCGTACGGTTCGGAAGAGTTGAAACAGAGATATCTGCCGAGGTGTGTCTCGGGCGATATTATCACTTCCATAGCCATGACCGAACCTGACGCCGGGAGTGACCTGGCATCAATTCGCACTACCGCGGTTGAAGAGGGTGATCATGTAATCATAAACGGTCAGAAGACCTTCATAAGTAACGGTATCCTTTGCGACCTGGTAGTACTGGCTGCCAAAGATCCTTCCGTAGGAAGCCCGTACCAGGCCCTTGATCTATATTTAGTGGAGGCAGGAACACCGGGATTTGAAAAGGGAAGGAACCTGATCAAGATGGGATGGAAAAGCCAGGATACGGCCGAACTATTCTTCAGCGACTGCCGTATTCCCAAAGGCAATCGCCTTGGGCAGAAGGGCTCAGGGTTTTTGATGCTTATGGAAAAGCTTCAGCAGGAGCGTATTATGTGCTGTATCGCGGCTGTGGCCGCCGCGGAATACATACTGGAAGTCGCCATTAAATATTGTAAAGAGCATACTGAGTCCGGCAGACCCATGTCCCATTCCCAGTCCATCCAGTTCAAGATCGTGGAAATGGCCACAGAGGTCAAATTAGGCAGGACCTTTGTAGACAAGCTGATTGCAGATCACATGGAGGGAAAAAATATTGTGGTGGAAGCCTCAATGGCAAAGTACTGGACCACGGAGATGGCTATGAGGATGGCGGAAGAATGTATGGATTTCTACGGGGAGTACGGATGTATTGAGGAATATCAAATTGCCCGGGCATGGAGGGATCTTCGGGTCATGTCCATATTCGCCGGAACAAATGAGATCATGAAAGGCATTGCGGCTAAATTTATGGGACTGTGAAAGGTTTGATGCCTTATGTCCTACGATGACAAGCCATGGCTAAAATCCTATGACGAGGGAGTCGCTTCAGAGGTCCGGATCCCTGATATTAGCTTAGCGGATCGCTTTGATGAGGTCCTCGAACTTTTTCCCCTAAGACCGGCGATCCACTTTTTTGGCATGACTTTCACATATGAAATACTTATGAGTCATGCCAACCGCTTTGCCTGGATGTTAATCGAAACCGGGTGCAAGCCCGGTGATGTGGTTGCAATCAATCTACCCAATCTGCCCCAGTATCTCATAGCCCAGGTTGGGGCATTAAAGGCCGGATGCGCTACCTCAGGCCTGTCCCCGCTTCTCACTCCCAATGAAATGGCATACCAGTTAAACGATTGCAAGGCAAAGGCCCTGGTTACTCTCGATGCCATATTTGAGCATCGACTTATGGGCATCTCCGATAACCTGCCCCATCTGAAACTTATAATTGCAACGGGCATCCTGGAGTTTCTCCCTAAGATCAAGCAGGTTTTGGCAAAGGCGTTCAAAAAGGTCCCCACAGGTAAGTTAAGTCTCTTGCCGGGAAAGAAGATCATAAGTTTTATGGATATACTTTCCCGTTACCCGGATGATCCCCCTCGTGTGAAAATAGATCCCGAATATAATTGCCTGGTCCAATACACAGGAGGGACTACGGGGCTTCCAAAAGGCACACTGCTGACCCACAGGAACATGATTGCAAACGTGATGCAGGTATATGAATGGATTGAGCCGGAAATGGGAAAAGAGGTGGGCCTGTCCGGTTTTGCCTTTTTCCACCTGGCTGGACTTATGCTGGGTCTTCTTGGCATTGCCGTGGGTGGCTCTCAGGTTCTGATACCTGACCCAAGAGATACGAAGCATATCATTAGAGAAATGGCTCGATACCGCCCAACCATATTGATCAATGTACCTTCTCTCTATATGATGCTTTTAGGCGAGCCCGGATTTAGGAAACTGGATTTTTCCAATCTGAAGTTTTGCATTTCCGGCGCAGCACCTTTTCCGACGGATGTCATTAGGGAACTGGAGGAGGTGATTGGCCGAAACAAGCTCATAGAAGTCTACGGTATGACAGAGACCAGTCCAATCATCACGATGAACCCCAGGAAAGGCAAGAAAAAGGTCGGTACGGTGGGCCTTCCGGTTCAGAGCACCCTTGTTAAGCTTGTGGACATTGATACCGGATTGACCGAGGTCCCTGTTGGCGAGGAAGGAGAACTTATTGTTCAAGGTCCTCAGGTTATGAAGGGCTATCTGAACAGACCTAAGGAAACTAATTTTGCCATACGAGAACTTAACGGCGGGCGTTGGCTCTATACGGGCGATGTAGCCCGCATGGATGAGGATGGATATTTCACGATTGTGGACCGGACCAAGGATATGGTTATTGTAGGAGGATTCAAGGTCTTTTCGCGGGAGGTTGAAGAGAAGTTGCACGAACATCCCGCCGTTGATCTCTGCGCGATTATTGGTGTGCCAAATCCGGAAAGGCCGGGAAGCGAACTGGTCAAGCTGTTTGTCAAGATAGGCGATGCGTATAAAGAAAGAAAGGAGGAAGATACGAGAGAAGACATCCTTGCGTTTGCCAGGGAGCACTTGTCTCCTTACAAGGTTCCTAAGATAATAAGGTTCATGGATGAGATGCCTCTTACAGTCGTGGGCAAGGTGGATAAGAATGCTTTAAGGAGGGAAAGGTAATAAGGAGGTGCAAAATGACGGAAGGTGAAATTATAATCTTCATTAATCCATTAAGATTGCGTTTTGCGCAGAGAGGAGATATTTGATGGATGCAATCATCATCTATTGGTCAAAGACCGGCAACACCGAGAAAGCAGCGCTGGCCATCCAAGAAGGATTGAAGGAGGCCGGGGCGCACGTTTCTATTCAAAGGGCAGAAGACGCCGGGGATGTCAATTTATATGATTATGATCTGGTGTGTATCGGGTTTCCAACCCATAAATGGCGAACTCCTAAACCCATGGAAGAATTTTTCTCCAAAAAATTAAGTGAATACCGTAAACAAGGGCGTGTAAAGTGGGGGGCACCAAGTCTGCCGGGCAAGAACGCCTTGATTTTTTGCACATATTCCGGGCCTCATACGGGTATACGTGAGGCCATCCCAGCAGGTTTGTACGGCGGTCAGTTCCTTGAGCATCTGGGTTTCACAGTTCTGGATGAGTGGTACGTGGTCGGCGAGTTTCACGGAAATAAGGAGGCCAGCACCCAGGGAAGGCTGGGAGATATCCGCGGTTTGCCGAGCAAGGACGATCTAGATAGACTAAAAAGGGATGCGGCCCAGATTATAAAAACAATAAAAGAATCGACTGAGGCAAAGTAACCGATTTTCATAAATTCGCCGCCGGATAACGGCATGAGGCCGGATCAGCAAAAGACTCCGCTCTTTAGTCACCTGGCTTACGCATCCCTCTTATGCCGAGGATTGGTGCGCACTATACTGAACAGACAGGAGCAAAGTGGAGGATACTATGAAATTGCGAAAAGTAAACGTGGATACGCTTGGCCGGCTTCCGGCGTTCTGCCATGCTGTAGTTGCAGGTGACTTCATATATGTTTCAGGCACATTGGGTGTAAAATCAAAGTCCATGGATCTGGTGGAGGGCGGCACAGGGCCGGAAACCACTCAGACGCTTCGGAACATTGAGGCCATTCTGAAGGAGTGTGATGCGTTACTGGATGATGTGGTGAAAGTCGATGTCTTTCTCGCAGATATGGGCATGTTCGCAGAAATGAACAAAGCCTATCTTGGAGTTATGGGCTCTGATCCCCCGGCACGGATCACGGTGGGCCGAGCGGAACTGGCGCTTGGAGCTGCCGTGGAGATCGACTGCATTGCTTACAAGCCACGGAAATAGTGAAAGGAATCTCAAAATTTAGAAGCAGGAGGAGAAACACAGAAGAGGATATTGTAGTAAAAGACGAGTTCAGTTCATCACAATAGACGTTAAGCGCAAAATTTTGTCTCAGCAAAGAAATATTCCCACCTCAGATCTCTTTCATCAGCAACTAATATTAGTTGCAATCTAAATAAAAATCTGTTATATTCCGCCTAAAAAGGAGAGTGAATGGGCCGAAAAGAAAAATTATTAGCAAGGTTGCAAAAAAGGCCAAAGGACTTCACATGGGATGAGTTGACAAGCTTGCTAAAAACTCTGGGATATGTACAAAGAAAAAGTGGGAAAACGGGAGGCTCAAGGAGAAGATTTGTGCATCCCACTGGCCCCATCATTACATTGCACAAACCTCACCCCAACCGAATTGTTAAAATGTATGTGATTGATTATATTTTGGAACTCCTTAGAAGAGAGGGAATGATATGAAAGATATGATGGTATATAAAGGATACTATGGCTCAGTACATTATAGTGATGAAGACCGGATATTTCATGGGAAAATTGAATTTATCCGAAGCCTTGTTAGCTATGAAGGTGCGGATGTCAGGAGTTTACGAACGGCATTTGAAGAAGCCGTTGATGACTATCTAAAACTATGTGAAGAGGAGGGTAAAATCCCGGAAGTGGCTTTTAAGGGAAGTTTTAATGTCCGGACAGGAACTGATTTGCATCGAAGAGCCGTGCTGTTTGCAAGATCTAAAGGGAAGAATCTGAATTCAATTATTACAGATGCATTGGAGAAATATCTATCTACTATCGAAGGCGCTTGACCTGCTCACGAACCGGAGTTTTGAAAGGAATTTTTCCTTTTATACAAACTCTTATATGCGATAGGAACCTCCAACTAAAACTGCATTAAGTTGCATAATACGCTATTATACAGAAAATATATAGCGTTGATATACAGAATTTTTTCTG
>CAZUHR010000094.1:0-10092 GCA_964620335.1 uncultured Desulfobacteraceae bacterium | reverse complement strand
TTTGGCGAATATTTTTTTGGCTCACTCCCCTCTTTGAAGGCCTGAAATACGGTCTTCTCGGAGTAATTACTGGCCAGCCGACCTGTCTCTGCGTCAATCTTGGCAAAGACGACCCCCTCAGGAACCTGAAAATCTACCACCGGGCGGTCTTTCAAGACTTCGGACATGAAATAGAGCCAGACAGGGCTGGCTGCCCTTGAACCTGTTTCACCCTTTCCCATAGCTTTTTGATCATCATATCCCACCCAGACCCCTGTTACCAGATTGGGTGTATAACCCATGAACCAAGCATCGCGCAGGTTGTTAGTTGTTCCAGTTTTACCGGCTGCAGGCCTTTTAAGCGCCTTGATTCTCCAGCCTGTTCCCTCCTGGATAACCGCACGTAACAGGTCGGTCATCACATAGGCGGTTTCTTTTGGTATAACTTGACTGCCCTCTGGCTGATTTTCCTCAATAACCTGCCCGCTCCGATCAACGACCCTTTTTGTAAATATCGGCTTTACCAGCATTCCCCGGTTTGCAAATACAGAATAGGCCCTTACCATTTCCATCAATGAGAGGCCGGATGATCCTAGGGCAAGAGAGAGATCAGGGCTCAAATCAGATTCGATTCCCATTTTCCTGGCATATTGAATCGCATGGTTCACCCCGATTTTCTTTAATATTTTTACCGTAATGACATTTCTGGACTTGGCAAGACCCGTTCTCAACAGTGTGGGACCGAAGAATTTTTCTTTGTAATTCTTTGGCTTCCATACCTCCTCGTCCGGATTTTGATCGGACACATACGGCGCGTCTATTATTACCTCAGCGGGACTCATACCCCAATCCAAGGCTGAAGCGTAAATAATCGGCTTGAATGCTGATCCTGGCTGGCGCCTTGATTGAGTCGCCCTGTCAAACTGGCTCAGTTCGAAATCCCGTCCCCCAATCATGGCTTTCACTTCTCCGTTTTCCGGTACCATACAGAACAATGCCCCTTGCGCTTCAGGAGTTTGCTCCAACGAGACCTCCCATACAAAAGGCGGCTCAACTTTTTTTAGGAGTCGAACAAGAATGACATCTCCCTGTTTCAAGACATCGGAAGGCTTCCTTACCTTGGCGGCATAATATGGAACATCGGGGTCAGGTTTTCTTGCCCATTTCATCTCAGAAAGGGAAAGACGGCATGCATCCTTCCCGATCAGGATGACAACTTCTTTTTTTGCATCATCTACCCCTTCAACAACTCCTTCGACAACGGAACCGGGTCCGATAGGCTCTGAACCAAGTCTTTCAATGCTTTCCGCAACAAATTCCGATATCTCTTCAGGGGTTATATTCCTGATAGGACCCCTATATCCCTCTCTCTTATCAAGTTCCGCCAGACCTTTCTCCAACGCCCCTCTTGCTGCCCGCTGCATCTTTAGATTTACGGTCGTATAGATCTTTAGCCCCCCCTTATACAGACGTTCCCGGCCGTATGTTTTCAATAATCTTCGGCGCACATACTCGGCAAAGTATGGCGCCTTCTCAAAGGTGTTTTCTGTGTTTTTCCGGATATCAAGTTTAACCGCCAAAGCCTCCTTAAACTGCTGGTCGGTGATATAACCCTCTTCCAACATCCTATCCAAGACATATCTTTGCCTGGCCCTTGCCCTGTCAAAGTGGGCAACAGGACAATACCTGGCAGGGGCTTGGGGCAGTCCGGCAAGGAGAGATGCCTCAGCGAGTGTTAAATCTCTTGCATGCTTGCCGAAATACGTAAGCGATGCTGCTTCTACTCCATAGGCCCCCTGACCCAAATAAATCTGGTTCATATATAGGAAAAGGATATGTTTCTTTGAAAAACTTTTTTCGAACTGGATGGAAAGAATAGCTTCCCTGACTTTTCTCCTGTAAGTTCTTTTGGTATTCATTAAGAGCAGGGACCTGGTAACCTGCTGGGTAATTGTGCTTCCGCCCTGCTCTATCTTACCTGCGGAGATATTCTTTATGAAGGCCCGGGCGATGCTGATAATATCGACCCCTTCGTGCTCAAAAAACCGGGCGTCCTCTGCAGCCACGAAGGCCTGGATCATATGTTCCGGCACCTGTTCTAAAGGTATAACGATCCTCCTCTCCTCCCAGAACCTTCCGATCACCTCACCGTCATCGCTATAGATTTCCGAAATAATCGGGGGACGGTATTCCTTTACCGATCCTACATACGGCAGGTTACTAGACCAGATATACCAAAAATAGGCACCGGTACATATCCCAACTAAGGCTACGGCCGACAAAAGCCACAGTATGAATTTGAGGAGTCGCTTCACCTCAGTGTTCTCCTGTCGAGCGTCCTGTACTGTATAGCTTCCGCCACATGAGGCGTCTTGATATTTGGATTTTCCTCCAGGTCGGCGATGGTCCGGGCAATTTTCAATATGCGGGAATGGGCCCTTGCACTGAGACCAAACTTATCCATGGCCCTCTCAAGAAGTTTGCCGGATTCGGCATCAGTCTCGCAGTGCTGTTTGATCTGACGGCTGCTCATGCCGGCGTTCGTATGGATCTTAGACCTGCGGAATCTTTTGTTCTGGATGTCTCTAGCTTTCATTACCCGTTCCAGAATTTCTGCCGATGACTCACTCCCTGTGACCCCGGAAAGATCTTTATACGGGACGGAAGGAACCTCCAGGTGGATATCTATTCGATCCATCAGGGGGCCGGATATCTTTGATCGATAGCGTTGAATCTGCAGGAAAGAACAGGTGCACTCCCTTTTGTGATCACCCAAAAACCCGCATGGGCAGGGATTCATAGCTGCAACCAGCATGAAACTGGCCGGATAGGTAACGGTTGAATTCGCCCGGGAAATTGTTACAAACCCGTCTTCCATGGGCTGTCTCAGGACCTCCAAGACATTCTTTCTAAACTCCGGCAGTTCGTCTAAAAAAAGAACGCCGTTATGGGCGATGCTCACTTCACCTGGCTTTGGGTTTTGGCCACCGCCTATCAAACCGGCATCGGAAATCGTGTGATGGGGAGACCTAAAAGGTCGCACCGTAATAAGACCATAACCAATGGGCATCAATCCCATGATGCTGTAAATTTTGGAAGTCTCAAGAGACTCATCAAAAGTGAGATTTGGAAGAATTGTTGATAAACGTCTTGCCAGCATTGTCTTTCCCGCTCCAGGCGGGCCTATCATGATAAGGTTATGCCCTCCTGCGGCTGAGATCTCCATGGCCCTTTTGGCGTTCTCCTGTCCTCGTACGTCGTTGAAATCCAGCTCGGTATCGGGTCTTTGAAATAGGGCATTGACTTCGACCTTGAAAGGATTAATTTTAGAAATACCTATGATGGCCTCAATAACCTGTGATAGGGAACGAACAGGGTAGATATTGATTCCCTCTACAACGCCTGCTTCAGGGGCGTTATCCATGGGAAGGAAAATACCCCTAAGCCCCAATTCCTTTGCTCTGATTGCCATGGGAAGAACGCCTTTGACTGGTCTGATAAGACCATCCAGTGACAATTCACCAAGGAACAGGTGCTCGGAACAAGAGGACCTCTCAACCAAACCCGTTGCTGCAAGAATGCCAAGGGCCATGGGCAGGTCAAATGCTGAGCCTTCTTTCTTAATATCGGCAGGTGCCAGGTTAACCGTGATTCGGTCAGAGGGAAAGTGATACCCGGAGTTCTTGATGGCCGCTTTTACCCGCTCCTTGCTCTCGCGTACGGCCCCTTCCGGCAGGCCTACGGTAGTAAAAGACGGCAGGCCCTCGGAGATGTCTACTTCAACTTCAACTACGTAGGCATCAATGCCTATGACAGCGCTGCTTAAAACCTTGGCCAGCATAAGAAATGAACTCCTCAAACACATTGCTTCAAAGCAATTATTTTTACTTTACAGATAACACAGGAAGTTGTATAAAGTAAAGTTTATTTATCAATACCAGCGAGTTCTCAAGACCGAATTAATGGCATGCATTCGGTGGTCGGCGGCCATCAGAGCCGGCAGGCCCGAGAAGCCTGACCTTGAGCGCCAGTGCTTGGTCTTTTGTCTTACGAATAGGAGTTAATCATGGCACGAATTACTGTGGAAGACTGTTTAAAGAAAATAGATAATCGGTTTGGATTGATCCATCTGGCAGCCAAACGTGTACGTCAATTAAGAAAAGGCGCAGAACCCCTTGTTGTCTGTAAAAACAAGGACGTCGTCGTGGCCCTCAGGGAGATCGCTGCCGGTCATGTCTTCAGGCTTGAAAACGAAGAGGATGATTATTCACTCGAAAACAAAGAAAAATCAATCTCCGAAGGGTTGCCTGAACAAACCGACGAAGCGTCCCCAAATGACGAAAAGACTAGTCAGAAAGAAAAGTAAAAGAAATAAACAGCGGGCTATCTGAATTTGAATGACTTATATTTTATAACTCTTAATGCTACAAGCATAAAGCGATTATAATTTGACTGTTGTTGGAGAGAGAGTTAACGGTGCACAAAAGAGATTACTACGAGGTCTTAAGGGTATCCTCTAATGCAGGAAATGACGAGATCAAAAGTGCCTACCGGAAACTGGCATTGAAATACCATCCTGACAGAAACCCCGGTGACAAAGAAGCGGAAGATAAATTTAAAGAAGCTGCCGAGGCTTATGAGGTTTTAAGAGATTCGGAAAAAAGACAGATTTACGATCAGTTCGGTCATGAAGGTCTCGAAGGAAGAGGTTTTACAGGTTTCACTGGTTTCGATGATATATTCTCCAGTTTTGGAGACATCTTTGAAGGCTTTTTTGGATTCGGCACCAGGAGGGGGCGAAGATCCGGTGCCAGGCAAGGAAAAAGTCTCCGATATGACCTGGAACTTACCCTGGAGGAAGCCTTCTATGGGAAAGAAAAAGAGATCCTTTTTCACAAGCTTGAAAACTGCCAGACGTGTAATGGCTCCGGGTTAAAACCGGGGAGTGAGCCTCAGATCTGTGGTACCTGCCAAGGGAGGGGTCAGGTTGTTCGTTCCCAGGGATTTTTTCAAATCAGCACAACTTGTCCTGCATGCCATGGTCAGGGACAAATAATCAGCGATCCATGTAAAGAATGCGGGGGGGGCGGAAAGGTCAGGGTCGAAAAAAAGATCAGTGTTAAGATTCCCCCGGGTGTGGATACCGGATCACAGCTAAGATTAAGGGGAGAAGGTGAGCCCGGTGAAAGTGGGGGTCCTCCTGGGGATCTCTTTGTCGTAATCCATGTGAAAGATCATCGTCTTTTCACAAGGGAGGATGAAGACCTTTTCTGTCAGATTCCCATATCATTCGTTCAGGCGGCACTCGGTGACAGCATAACAATTCCGGTTTTGGGAAATGAAAGTTACTTTAAGTTGAAAATCTCAGAGGGAACCCAGCCTGGAGATGTTATAAGGGTTCCTGAACAAGGCATGCCGAGCCTTAGAAGACAGCATAAAAGAGGGAACCTTTACGTAAAAATTATGGTTAAAATTCCTAAAAAACTGAACCAAAGCCAGAAGGAACTGCTGAAAGCCTTTGCGGAAACAGAAGGTTCAACACGGTCCGGTAGAAGGAAAAAGGGAGGGAATCTCTGGGATAAGCTTAAGAAATAACCACAAAATCTTTACATTGCAGGTAAATACGGGTAAAATAAACCATTTGAGGAGCGATCATGAGCCATGTTGTCTAAGAAAAAGAAAGATCACTTTAAAGAATTGCTTACAAGAAGGCTAAACGAACTTTTAAGTGAAGCCAATAAGACAGTCAGCGGGATGACCGATCAAAGAGAGAATTTTCCTGATCCCACAGACAGGGCGACAATGGAATCGGACAGGAATTTCACTCTACGTATTCGTGACAGAGAAAGGAAACTGATTGCAAAAATCAGGGATGCCTTAGACAAGATTGAGGAGGATACATTTGGTGTTTGTGAGGAGTGCGGCGGGGAGATATCAGCAAAGAGATTAGAGGCCCGACCCGTGACAAGCCTGTGTATTGAATGTAAAAAAAAGCAGGAGAATGAAGAAAAAGTCAGGGGAATATAATCGAAATACCTCAGACGGAACATCTTCCTTTTAAAGCAGACCCAAGCCGGTGCAGACCTAATGCCCGGCTTTTTTTGTCAAGCTTTCGACTGAAAGACGAAATGTGATGCCTGAATGCTTCTTAAAGCGTCAGTAACGTTTAAAACTTTTCGCATCCATTTTAACAAGATTGATCCGGATTTTTACCACCAAACTCGATAACGTCGTAGAAAGTCGCGTTGCGCCTAGGAATATTAAAGTGATATAATTTCGGCCATGAAAGAGACAGAAGACAGAAAAATCGAGAAGAGGAAACATAAAGAAAAGGTGCATGAAGAGGTTATAACCACGCATATTAATGCTGACTTTGATGCCCTTTCATCCATGATTGCCGCAAGGAAACTTTATCCCGGTGCGGCTCTGGTGTTCGCTGGTTCGCAGGAAAAGAACCTGCGAAATTTTTTTCTTCATTCCGCATCTTATCTTTTCAACTTTATCAAGATAAAGCAGATTGATTTTGACAGTATCAAAAAGTTGATACTTGTCGACACTCGTCAGAAGAGCCGGATCGGCAGGTTTGCTGAATTGGTTGGCAGGCCGGATGTTGAAATCCATGTATATGATCATCATCCTGATTCCGAAGATGATATCCGTGGACAGTTTGAACTAGTCCGCAAGACCGGCTCATGTACCGCTATATTAACACATCTCATAAGGGAAAAGGGCCTTTCTATTTCTCATGATGAAGCCACCGTCATGTGCCTGGGGATCCACGAAGATACAGGTTCTTTCACCTTTTCCTCTACAACGCCTGAAGATTATGAGGCGGCTGCCTGGCTTACGGGGCAGGGAGCCGACCATAATGTCATAGCGGATATGCTGACACGGGAGCTATCAGCCGAACAATTATGGCTGCTCAATGATCTAACAAAATCGGCCATATCCCGTATCATCAATGGGGTAGAGGTGGTTATGACAAAGGTCGTCAGCGATGAATATGTCGGAGATTTTGCCGTCCTGGTACATAAATTCATGGAAATGGAGAACTTGAACGTTGTTTTTGCACTGGCGCAAATGGAGGACAGGGTCTACCTCGTGGCAAGAAGTCGCATAGAAGAGGTAAATACCGGCGAAATAGCCCTTGCCATGGGGGGGGGCGGGCATCCCCACGCAGCCTCCGCCACAATTAAGAACAAGACTTTGATGCAGGTGGAAAGGTCATTGAACGCCCTGTTGAGAAGCAGGATCAATCCGACCAACACGGTCAGGGATTTGATGTCCTCTCCTGCAATCTATATTCCTCCACAGGAGACCGTTAAAAAGGCCGCAGATTTGATGACCAGGTATAATATAAATGTCCTTTTGGTTATTAACAAAAGCGATATTCTTGAGGGCTATATTACAAGACAAGTTGTTGAAAAGGCGGTTTTTTTAGGACTTGAAGACATAAAAGTGAATGAATACATGAATATTGAATTTTCAACAGTTCCTCCAGAGGCATCCCTGAAGCAGGTACAGGAGTTGATCATCAGAAATAGGTTGAGGATCCTCCCGGTCGTGGAATCAAAAGGCCAGAGAGTTATGGGTGTGATAACCAGGACTGACCTTCTCAATATACTGGTTGGAGAACCTTTAATTCCTGAATTTTTCTATGATTCGAAAAAGGACTCCCATTTCGCAAGAAAGAAAAACATGGCCGCTATGTTAAAGGAAAGGGTCCCGAGAAAAATCATTAAACTTTTAAAGAACCTAGGGCATATTGCTGATATGCTTGGGTATAATGCCTATCTGGTGGGCGGCCTTGTAAGAGATGTGCTTTTAAAGCATGAAAATCTGGACGTGGATATAGTAATTGAAGGCGATGGTATTAAGTTTGCCCATGAATTCGCCGAGCACTACGGTGCACGCGTTAGGAGTCACCGTAAATTCGAGACCGCGGTGCTCATCTTTCCGGACGGTTTTAATGTTGATGTGGCCACAGCGCGAATGGAGTATTACGAATCGCCCGGATCACCACCTGTTGTCGAGACAAGTTCCTTAAAATTGGATCTGTACCGACGTGATTTCACTATCAACACCCTCGCTATTCAACTGAATAAAAGGCACTATGGAACCTTGATCGACTATTTCGGTGCACAGAAGGATATCAAAGAGAAGGTCCTACGAGTACTGCACAACTTGAGTTTCGTGGAAGACCCGACTCGCGTGCTAAGGGCTATCAGATTTGAACAGCGATTCGGTTTCAAGATTGGAAAGCTGACACTCGCCCTCATTAAGAGCGCCTTGAAAAGGAATTATTTCAAGGACCTTTCCAGTCGAAGGCTCTTTCTGGAACTGAAGCTTATCCTCAAAGAGGAAGAACCCGTCAAAGCCATCGAAAGAATGAATGAATTTGACCTTCTGCAGTTTATTTCACCTGAAATAAAACTTACCGGCAGGCTTCGAGCGCTCCTGGAAGAGACAAAAAAAGTAATCACATGGTACAACCTTCTCTATTTGGAAGAGACTTTTGAACCTTGGAGGGTATACTGGCATGGTCTTACATGTGCCCTTGACGATAAGGTATTAAAGGCTATTGCCGATAAAATGGGAATGGTGAAACTGGATGATCGTAGGATGATCTCGCAGAAAATGGAGGTAAAACAGCTTTTAGATTCCCTTTACAATTTTAACGGGAATGACTATCTCCTATATACATTGCTTGCTCCATATGATACAGAGACTTTGCTTTTTTTGATGGCAAAGGTCACTGATAAAAGAACAAAGCAACTTATATCCAACTATTTTATTAAGTTGAGAGGAACAAAAATCCAACTCCGAGGTAGGGATTTGGTAGGCATGGGTTTCAAACCCGGTCCGATCTTCAAGGTAATTTTTGAGCACCTATTAGAGGCCCGGCTGAATAATTTGGTAAAGACAAAAGAGGATGAGATCAAGTTTGTCAGGGATATGTTTGAAAAAACTTAATTGATAAGAGGGGTAGCACCGCATGGGAAGGAAAAGAATCCTCAGTGGAATGAGGCCTACAGGAAGGATACATCTCGGACATTTGCATGGAGCCCTCCTTAACTGGAAAAAACTTCAGGAAGAATACAGATGTTTTTATTTTATCGCGGACTGGCATGCGCTGACCAGCGAGTATGAGCACCCAGAGATTATTCGAGAAACCACATTTGATATCGTGATCGATTGGATTGCCGTGGGACTTGATCCTGAAGTCTCCACCTTTTTCATTCAATCCCAACTCAAAGAGCATTCGGAGCTTCACCTGATTTTTTCAATGATCACCCCCCTACCCTGGCTGGAAAGAAACCCGACCTACAAGGAACAGCTTCAGGAACTTACACATAAAAATGTCTACACTTACGGTTTTTTGGGATATCCGGTTCTCCAGGCAGCCGACATATTGATGTATAAGGCCAACGGCGTTCCTGTTGGCGAAGACCAGGCACCTCATGTGGAATTGACCAGGGAAATAGCCCGCCGTTTCAATCATTTGTATGGAGAAGTTTTCCCAATTCCCGAATTAATTCTCACGCCGACAGCAAAAATACTCGGCACGGACAGACGCAAGATGAGCAAGAGTTATGGTAACGCAATATACATTTCAGATGGCGATGAAGAGATTGAAAATAAGGTAGGGCAGATGATCACCGATCCTCAACGTGCCAGGAAAAAAGATCCCGGCAATCCCGATATCTGTAATGTCTTTTCCTTCCACGAGATATATACGGACTCTGAAACGGTCAAAAAAATCAGCATGGACTGCCGCTCAGCGGACATCGGGTGCGTGGATTGCAAAAAACTTATGGTCGCTAATCTGATAAAAGGCCTCGAACCGATAAGGGCAAAAAGAAAGGCCCTGGAATCAGATATCAAAAAGGTCAGGGAAATTATCGAAGAGGGTAATAAAAGGGCTAGAGCAATTGCGCGGGAAACCATGGCCGAAGTGAGGGAGGCTGTAAAGATATAGTAAAAAGATGGATTACGAGGTTAAGCTGGAAATATTTGAAGGTCCTCTGGACCTTCTATTGCACCTTATTCACAAAAATGAGGTGGATATATTTGACATACCCATAGCTACCATTACAGATCAATACCTGGAAT
>CAZUHR010000093.1:0-10106 GCA_964620335.1 uncultured Desulfobacteraceae bacterium | reverse complement strand
TGGCTTTTGCCCAGCCCGGTGTTAGCAAGCATAAGAAGGGAGTGGTAGTTCCATGAGTCGCCATTAGCGAGAGCCTTTGACGCAGAATAGGCAAACTCATTTGAGCGACCCACAACAAAGCGGTCAAATGTGAAACTGCTGTTTAGGCGACCCTTTCCGTTCCTTCTGCCGCCCGGTATATTGGGAAGCATGAGCTGTTCGTTGTAAGGCGTGCAATAGGGAACTGGGCTTTTTCTTTCAGGGATATTTGGCTGTAAAACGAGATCGACATGCAATGCACCCGCTTTATGGAGCTTGTCTTGAATGAGGTCAAAATAGTTCTCCATAACCCAATTGCGTGAGAATTTATTGGGACAGCCAAGCTCAACTGTCTTGTCCTTTTTTTCAAGAAAGGAAATGGTGTTTATCCAGAGAGAGAAGCTGTTTTTCGGCAACTCTGATTGTATCTGGTTTTTAATTTCATCCCAGGTTGATCTCATGTTTTGCTCCGTACCATCAGCTCTGGTGACGTTTATCGGTGAGATATTACAAAGTTTAGAAATTTTTCGGACAACCGCGACCGGATTGGTCGTGACAATACTAAGCTATTAGGATAAATGAATTGCTATGACTTTAAAAAACAGGCCGTGAAATTTTATATGCAGTTTTACATTGGTGGTGTGGGATACGTCAAAGGTTGCTGCCGGAATAAATTATTTACCTATAGATATTTTTTTGACATATGGTAACCTGCAACGCTCACAAGGAATTTTTACGGTCATTTAATAACCTATCGAGAACAAAGGCAAATTTATCAAAAGATGTTTGTGCATAAATTCAGGTATTTAGAAAGCAACAGTTGCGTGTGCAAAAAATTTTCCACAATTGCGATCTCCTAATTCCTTTGTTTTTTGCAGTTTTTTGTTGATTTTCATTTTGTTAAGGTTCATTTTTTGGTTTAGTTGATAATAAATATGAGGCGTTGATTTTTAGGCGCACTTCTTGCGTGAGGCCTTAAGAAGGTGTTATGTCTTAAAAAAATATCAGGCAACATGTGTTTCTAGAATTTTGGGCAAATATATACTAAAAAAAATGAAAAAATTTTATTTTTTGCATGCGTGGGGTAAAATCAGTTGGCAGGGAAAAAAAGGATTGCTTTATTGGCTGGTGGTTGGTCACGAGAACGTGAAGTTTCCTTAAAAAGCGGTGAAGCTGTTTACAGGGCCATTGATAAGGGCAAATATGATGTGATCAGATATGACCCTCGGGATGATCTGCCGTTGCTGATAGAAGCCAAAAAGGATATAGACCTTGCCTTTATACTGCTGCATGGGAAATATGGCGAAGACGGCTGTATTCAAGGGCTTATGGATATTCTGGATATACCCTTTGTTGGCTCGGGCGTCTTGTCCAGCGCCATGGCCCTTAACAAAAAGGCGGCCAAGCGAGCCTACAGAAGCATAGGGCTCGGGGTAGCAAAAGATATTGTTTTAAGACATGGTGAAGATTTCTCTATTGAGGAATGTGCAGAGGCGCTTGGTGCTGAAACTGTAGTAAAACCGGTTTCTGAAGGGTCAAGTATCGGGATGTCCGTTTGCCGTAATTATGAGGAACTTGCTGCAGGGATTGAAAAGGCATTGCAATATGACAGGGAAGTTATGGTTGAAGAATATATTGATGGCACGGAGATTACCTGCTGTGTATTGGGAAATCAGGAACTGGTCACTCTTCCTTTGATAGAGATTGTGCCGGATGCCTTGTATCGATTTTTTGACTATGAAGCCAAATACAAGACCGGTGCAACGCAGGAAATATGCCCTGCGCGCATTTCCCAGACAATGACAGAAAGATGCCAATTTTGTGCGAAAGCCGCGCACGGAGTCCTTGGATGCAGCGTATGGAGCAGGAGCGATATGATTATTCGGGACGAGAGCATTTATTTGCTGGAGACAAACACTATCCCGGGCATGACCGAGAATAGCCTTTTTCCTTTGGCGGCGCGAGCGGCAGGGTTTTCACTATCGGGACTACTCGACGAGTTGATTAAACTTTCATTTGACCAAACTGGTTCCGCAACTTAATTTGTCATTTTTTCTTTTCCAAACATGATAACCTCGTAAAAAGTCGGTTTGTGTCTTTTTACTCGGCGGGAAGGGCTACCCCTGCCCCGCCATTTGAAGTGAATTCAAATGGTTCCACCCTCACCCCAGGCCGGGGCTTACCCGCCCTCGGCCTGTTGATGGACTTTTTACGAGTCCATCAAACATTAGTTCGAAGACCTAGTCGTTGGCGAGTGAAGAATCCCCACTCAAAGAGACCGTGTCACAATCCCTCCCGGTCATTGCGAGCGACCAAAGGGAGCGCGGCAATCCCTTTAATTTCGACGTGTTACGAGATTGCTTTGTCGCCTGGGGCTCCTCGTAATGACATTACGACACAGTCTCAAAGGGCGGGCTTTATTCCCCAGTAAAACCTAAACAGTCATTAGGAAGAAAAAAGGAAAGTGTAAATAAGCCTTCAATGATAAGCGCGTGGCTATTTGGGCGCGCGATAGTTGGATAACACCATGATATATCTAGCAAAAAAGCACGATGCGGCGGGTAAAACCAGGCAGGGCGGAGTCTGGCAACAGGGTGATAGATGTTTCACGTGAAACAATGATTTGCCTTTTCAAATACCTCCTATTGTGTTATCAAATCCCACAACTGATAATTATTTAAGAAAGGCACTGTGATTCAAATGCCGCTTTGATCCCGCAGGGCGGTTTGTTTCCTCCCTATTTAAAAATTGTGCGCTTTCAAAAGGGGTTTTGTCAATTTTATGGGACATATCATTTCCATTTCCAACCAAAAAGGCGGTGTGGGAAAAACTACCACTGCCATTAATCTTTCTTCTTGCCTTGCGGCGGTGGAAAGATCATGTCTGCTGATTGACTGCGATCCACAGGGAAATGCCACGACCGGTCTGGGAATTGATCGGTCAAATCTTGAAAACGGACTTTATGATCTTCTGACAAGGGAAGTGAAAGATGAGGAGGTAATTACCGAGACAAGCCTTTCCGGGTTGCACCTGATTGGGTCAACCGCTGATCTAGTCGGGGCAGAGGTTGAGATGGTCTCCATGGAAAACAAGGAATTCCGGCTTAGGGATGGGCTTAGAAGGCTGAAGCAGCGATATGACTATATTGTTTTGGACAGTCCACCGTCTTTGGGGTTTTTGACGGTTAATACGCTGGTTGCCGCAGATTCTGTACTTGTTCCGCTCCAATGTGAATACTATGCCCTTGAGGGCTTGTCTCAGCTATTGAAAACTGTTCAAGCGGTGAAAAGGGGTCTTAATCCAGGACTTGGCCTTGCCGGAATCCTATTAACCATGTATGATCAACGCAATAATCTTTCACAACAGGTGGAATATGAAGTGCGGGAACATTTTAAAGAGCAGGTTTTTAAGACGGTCATTCCACGCAATGTTCGATTGAGTGAGGCTCCGAGCCACGGCAGACCAATTCTTCTTTACGACATACGGTGTAAAGGAGCCCAAAGCTACTTGGCTCTTGCAAGGGAGTTGATTGGAAGGGGAATAGGAGAAAATGGCAAAAAGAAAAGCCCTGGGAAGGGGATTGTCGGCCCTAATTCCTGATGCCGACAAACTGGAACCTGTCGAAGGTCAGTTTTTCCAGTGCCCTATAGAAGACATAGAACCGAATCCTTACCAGCCAAGACAGGACTTCTCCGCCTCGGAGCTGAAAGAGATGATAAACTCGGTTCGCGAAAAGGGGATTATAACACCGTTGTTGGTCAGCAAGACAAAAAAAGGTTACCAGCTTATTGCAGGAGAACGCAGATGGCGTGCAGCTCAAAAAGCGGGCCTTGAGCGTGTTCCCGTTGTTGTAAGAGAAGCTTCTCCAATGGAGTCATTAGAACTGGCACTTGTGGAGAATATTCATAGAAAGGACCTGAACCCTATTGAAGAAGCGTTTGCATACAGGAAGTTATTGGAAGAGACCGGGGCTACCCAGGACGCCCTTGCAAAAAGATTAGGAAAGGATCGTTCTTCAATAACCAATCTCCTAAGGCTTTTGAAGCTTCCCATATCCATTCAAAAGGATGTGATCAACGGTCAACTGTCCATGGGTCATGCTCGGGTAGTGGCAGGACTAAAAACCCGGCAAGAGCAAATGGCCCTAAGGGATATGATTTTAAAAAAAGACCTTTCGGTTCGTCAAGCGGAGGCGATTGCAAAAAAACGAAAGACATTTGTGCGTTCAAATACTAAACGCGCTGAACTGGATTATTACATGCAGTCCCTGTCAGACAACCTCAAGAGATCCCTCGGCACCAAAGTTGATATCAAGAAAAGGGGAAGGCAGGGGCGTATTGTGATCTATTTCTATTCCGATGATGAATTGGATCGTCTCTTGGAGCTACTGGCCTGACTTTCTCTCCCTCCATTTCCTTTCTTTTCCTTTGACCAATCTGTGAATATTGTCCATGTGTTTTATACAGATAAGCGCTGCGGCTACCAACGCCCCAATGAAGACAGGCAAAGGCTTCCCAAAAATTGAAAGCAGAATAGGCATGGCAGCTGCCGCAGATATGGAGCCCAAGGAAACGAAATTCCATTTAGTGACAACGATGAAAAAGAGTAGTATGGCCAAAAGAGAGGAAAGCGGGGATATTCCCAGATAGATACCCAAAGCGGTGCCTACGCCTTTCCCCCCACGAAATCTTAGGAAGAGTGAGAATTGGTGGCCCAGTAGAGCGGACAGGCCCACCGCAGAAAGTCCAAATTCCTGTAAAGGAGCAGCTTGAGAAGCGTAACGGGCAAAAAGGATTACGGGAATGAAACCCTTGAGCACATCAAGGAGCAGGGTAAGAAGGCCCCATTTGATGCCGACTTCCCTGGCTACATTGGTAGCCCCGATGTTTCCACTGCCCCGGTTGGTGATGTCAATATGGGCTGCTTTTTTGGAAATCAGTTTCCCAAAAGGCACTGAGCCAAGGAGATAGGCTGCCGGGGCCCAATAAAGTAACTGCGATACCATTG
This sequence comes from uncultured Desulfobacteraceae bacterium, assembly GCA_964620335.1. GTDB lineage: Bacteria > Desulfobacterota > DSM-4660 > Desulfatiglandales > Desulfatiglandaceae > JAFDHL01. The sequence goes on along the minus strand of CAZUHR010000093.1, from coordinate 5,081 downwards.
GAACTCCAAACGCTATTTAAGAAAGATCAATGTCGGTCAAGGTGATCAAGTAATTTCCTCATACATTATTCTAGGATATCAAGATGTTAAGAGATTTTCTTCTGAGGAAGACCGCGATCTTTTACAATTCTCTTGTTATTTGTAAACTTTTGTTGGAATATGAGGATATATGTATTATGCACCGTATGCAATTGATTTTTGTGGTAACATTCAAAAAGTTTGTATTTTATGTCTATTGTAAAATGAATTAGTGTTCCATGTGAATAGTTTTAAACATTACAAATTGTTTAGGTGAATCCGTGAAATTGATGGTTATTGACGGGCAGGGTGGTGGGATCGGGGCTACGGTCATCAAGGGGTTAAGGGAATCCATAGGGAATGACCTGGAGATCCTTGCCTTTGGTACAAATTCCATAGCCACGTCAAGGATGATGAAAGCCGGGGCCAACAGGGGCGCTACGGGGGAGAATGCCATTGTACGAACGAGTCAAATTGTGGATGTGATAATTGGACCGCTAGCTATTATAATGGCTAACTCGATGATGGGAGAAGCTTCACCCCAAATGGCCATATCAGTGAGTTCAAGCAATGCGAAAAAGATTCTGATCCCCCTGACGCAGGAAAACGTGGAGATTGTAGGGGGTTCAGGTGAGCCGTTGCCCCATCTCGTGGCCCAGGTTATAGAGATTATCAAGGAGATGAACAAAGATGTGTGAATCAACAGCCTATATATTGAAAGAAGGCAAAGAGGAAATAGTCCTTGAGAATGTCGATTTTCTTGAAAATAACGAAGAACATGTAAAACTGGTTGATCTGTTCGGAGAGGAAAAGATCGTCAGAGCCAGGGTGAAGACCCTCTCTCTTGTGGATCACAAGATTGTTTTGGAGCCGCTGTGATATGAACCGTGGTTTTACACCTCCGGTTTCCTGATGGTGTAGCTCTGTCTGAACCTCATTGACCGTATGTGATGTCTTTCTGTATCTATCTTATTTCAGAATCTTCATGGTCCATAAAGACTTTAGAACCAGGTGGTAAATTTAAATTGGGAATATTTTCAACTAGTTCCGGAAGAATTAGATAAAACGTTCCCTCCCTCACCTTCCCCCTTTTTAGGCAACCCTTGCTATAGATCCGGCATTTTTTAGAGAGCTCCTTATAGGTCGACTGAAGTTGCCGTTCATTTAGGACGCCGCTTTTTATAAGCTTAACAAGGGACTTGATCCTAAACCTGTCCATGCCCTTATAGCGGGCTGACAGTTGATCGGGGTGCCCGCCTTCCCTCACAACAAGTGGCCTTTTGATCAAGCACACCGGATAGCGGCAGGAAATCCTTAACCACAGGTCGTAATCCTCACAGGCTGGCAGGCTTTCATCAAAGAGCCCGGCTTGTTTTAAAACGGATCGTTTTAGCATAACAGCAGAAGGGCTGACTAAGCACAGTTTCAGGGAAGACACAAATATGTCACCGGATGGCTTTAGGTGTTTTTTCTGGGGATTGACCCGGCGCCCGTTTCTGATCCAGATTTCTTCGGTTTGGCATACAAGTACCTTTGGATTGCGTTTAAAAAAAGCAATCTGCTCGGCTAGTTTTTCCGGTAGCCAGTAGTCGTCGGAATCGAGGAAGGAAATGAATTCTGCGGTGGATTTTTCGATGCCTGTGTTTCTTGCCGCAGATACTCCCATATTTGAAGAGTGGTATATATATTTGATTTTACTCCTAAAATTAGCCAAAGCATGTTTTGTGCCGTCCATTGATCCGTCATCGACGACAATGATCTCACAATCTGAAAAGTCCTGGGAAAGGACGGACGAGATGGCTCGGATAACCTTTTCGGCCCTGTTGAAAGTGGGAATGATAACGCTCACGGTTGCCATAGCATGGCCTGCCAGATGAGTGCAAGGAATCCCGCTAAGAAAAAAGTGCCTTCTACCAGGGCTTCTAAGGTTGTTCCGGGATAAAGCCAGCGCCTTTCATATGATAAAAGGCAGAGAGATAAAGCAAATAGAGGGAACAGCATGACAAAGGAAAAGGGCCCGACGAGATCCAAAACCGGGCTAAATATGAGGATAAATGCGCTTAACAAAAGGATGATCTTAAGAAGTGTCAGGGTCTTTTTTTCACCCAAGATAATGGGCAGGGTTTCTGTTCCTACAATCAGGTCCCCCTGGGCCTGAAAAATATTGAAAAGAATCGCTCTGGCATAACTCATTGAAAACACGACTAAAGTCGTTACTATTACGGAGGACCAGACGATTCGGCCCATATCCAGCAATGGAAGAATCGTTATGATCGCCACCCAGGCAAGCGATTCGGAAAGACCCCTTGAGCCGGGAATGTCCTTTATCTTTGCATAGGCGTACCTGTGTCTAAAACGTTCCGGAATAAAGGGAATACTGTATACGATTCCCAGAAAACTCAGGCCACTCAATGCAAGAAGAGTAGAGAGGCCAACACTTAATGAAACGGCAAGTGCGCCTCCAACAGCGGTTATAGCCGTCATGATCAAGAGCGGTCTGTATTTCATGAGGAAGGCTGCACTTTCAGGATCATTATAAGCGCTGGCCCCTTTGTCCAGGAAGCGGTTTAGGACGTGCATGGCATAAATATAGAGAAATGTTATGAATGGAAACGTGAAACCCGGGTTGTGTTCCAATACTATGGAGGCGGCATAGGAAAATGAAAAGGCACCGCATGATACAGCAAGGTTGGTCAATACCAGGAATTTGAGAGTCGGCCTTATCCATCTGAATAGAGGGGACTCGCCCCGTGAGCGGATGCCTTCGATTTTTCTGACCACGTTTTTAAGCATCCAGTTGGGAGTGGATGCCCCGGAAGTTACGCCTACGATTTCCATTCCGTAGAGCTTTTCTTTTTTAAGGTCTTTTTCGGTTTCAACATGAAAAGTTGGCAAGCCTACTTCTCTTGATACCTGGGCGAGTCTCTGAGTATTTCCGCTGTGGTATCCACCCACTACTACCACTGCATCAACCTGTCCGGCAAAGGACCTTACCTCTTGCTGTCGTTCGTTGGTGGCATCACAAATAGTATCAAAGACAAGCACCTGCGGAAAACGCTTTTTGAGTGCTTTAACAACCTCACGAAAATTCTGCTGGTTCTGTGTTGTCTGAGCGACTACGAATAAACGGTCTAGGTGGGGTAATTCGGAAACGTCGTTTACGTTTTTAATTACGTAAACCGGCCCTTCGCTGTACCCCATGAGGCCTATGACTTCCGCGTGATCCCTGTCCCCTATGATGAGCGCTGTATAGCCTTTATGGGTATGAGAGCGGATAATGGCATGGACTTTCGCGACCCTTGGGCAGGTGGCATCAATTATGTGCAGTCCAGTTTTTCTGATGGCTTGGCGCATTTGGGGCGGGATCCCATGGGCCCTGATCACGATTTCACCCGTTTGGAGTCCTGCAAGATTTTCGATTGATTTAACCCCTTTTGATTCAAGAAGATCAATGACCTGGGTGTTGTGAATCAAAGGGCCAAATGTATAAAGCGGCCCTTTTGTTTTGTTTGTCTCTGCGAGCACCATCTCCATGGCTCGACGGACGCCCATACAAAAGCCCGCTGTTCTTGCCAGTTTAACCTTCAATTCGTATTTTCCTCCAAACTAAGAAAGTACTGATCCAATGTCGAAATTAGGGTATTACAATCATTGATTTGGGTTATGGATTCCCGAAATCGGGCGCCGCGGGGAAGTGCTTTTGTATACCGAAGAAGGATACCCCTCATGAGGAATGCAGCCCGATTTTCACCCTCAAAAGCGGAGAGGAGTCGAAAATGGTCTTCAATAAATGCCCGGCGTTCCGATAAACTGGGTTGATATATGGGATGTCCATTTTCCATTGCCGCAATCTGTCTGAAAATCCATGGGTTGCCGACAGCTGCCCGGCCAAGCATTACGCCGTCGCATCCAGTTTGATTCTTCATCTTTATTGCAAGGGACGGGCTGAAAACATCTCCGTTACCAATAACAGGAATCTTAAGCTGTTTCTTGAGTTTGGAGATAACAGTCCAGTCAGCCTTTCCTGAAAATCCCTGTGTTACAAACCGCGGGTGGATGGTCAGGGCATCAACACCAAGGTCTTCTATGATATGGGAAATTTCGGATGTGACGGGTTCGTCGGCAGACCATCCGGCCCTTATTTTGGTGGTCAGGGGAACGGAACAGGCCTGCCGAACAGAAGAAATAATTTCTTTTACCTTTTCTGGCATCCGGAGGAGGGCACCCCCGGCCCCGGTCTTCAGGACCTTCTTTGCGGGACAGCCCATATTAATGTCAACTATGTCAGCCCCTGCAGCAACAACTATTTCGGTAGCCTCAGCCATGACCTCTGGAGTTGTACCAAAGATCTGGACTGCCAGAGGTTTTTCGTCTGAGTGGCTCTTCAAATAACGGAGGGTCTTTTTTTGGCCTTTAATTAGACCCATTGCGCTGACCATCTCGGTGGTGACAAGAGCAGGTCCCAGTTTTTTGATCATGAGGCGAAAAGGCAGATTTGTTATGCCCGACATTGGGGCGAGGACAAGCCAGTTTTTCAGTTTCAGGGACCCGATATCCAACATGAGACGATTTTAGATTAGTTAATAGATAAATACAAGGTTCATCCGGTTAATGAGTACGCCTCATTTCATGGAACAGCAGTGAAGCCTTATACCTCTGCTTGGGACAGCCCCTGAAGGGGCATTTTGTCGTGGCGTTGGTCTTCACTGCCTGTATGGGGGCCTAATCTTTGCGGGAATGGGGGCGTTCGACTAGCTCGGAAGAATTTGTGATGCGACTTTTGAAAAGAGACCCCCATGGCCTGCCCGCAGTCGGAATCGAAGAAAAGACTGCTTCAACCTTTCCATCTGCCAACTTAATATCTAAACAGTTTTCTCGTACTCATTTGCCGGATGATCCAAATACAATATCCAAAGAAACTACAAATGCCTATTATAAGGGGAGTATATATTGAGCACAAAAATACTGAGGGTGAGACGCTTTCGCGGTCATGATATGAGTTTTTAGAAAAGGGCTTTTGTATCAGGGCTGTTTTTCAAGGTAATGGCACCGACCGGACAGAT
>CAZUHR010000092.1:0-10118 GCA_964620335.1 uncultured Desulfobacteraceae bacterium | reverse complement strand
CAGGACGAGTTTGTCAAGGCTCTAAAGACCCATTGGGAGATCATGTTTGTGGCCGGCAACGGTGCTGGCAAGACACATATTCTGTACTGGTCATTGGTTGCGCTGTGCCTGGGTGTTCATCCTTACCAAACTGGCAAGCCGCCTATCAAGGTGAAGGTGTTATTAAACGACTTTGAGCACGGTCTGGACGAGGTGGGATACAACAAGATGTTTGAGCCTCAATACTTGCCTCATTTAGACCGTGTAATAGGCCCTATGTGTCCTGCCAGTTCCGTGCAGAACAGTGAGAAACGGCGCCCTTGGAGCAAGGAGGATAAGAGTCTCAAGTTCACAAACGGCTCTAAGATTTACTTTATGACGGGTGGGCAGGAGAAGAAGCTGCACAGTGGCACGTCCTTTGACATCTTGGCCCAAGACGAAGAGAACGAGGAAGGTGCATATGACGAGTCTAAGCGAGGACTTCGTACTGGGAAAGGCGGAGGTCGAATCCTCCATGCTCTTACCCCACCATATATTGAGGGCTCAGGCCCCAGTTGGACAAAATTCCGAATTCTTGATGCTGCTGAGGCAGGTGAATCAGACATTAAAATCATTAAATGCGCAATGTCAGATAATCCAGCGATTACTGCTGAATTTATCGAAAGATTCAGCCGGGGCAAGACGGAAGAACAGCTAAAAGTGCAGTTATACGGCGATTATCCCACATGGGGTACTATGGTTCATCCAGATTTTCAGGACAGACAGTGGAATCCGCAAAAGGTAGAGGGTCATTTACTGCCTTATGACTGGCCCGTACCTTTCAGGGACGAGAATTACCTGTTCGAGATGGCCGTTGATTGGCATCAGAGCAAGCCTTGTGCGGCTATTTGGACCTGTGAGGATCGGGACGGCAATGTTTACGTATGGGATGAGCTGAAACCGCAGGAAGTGACCGGAAAAACCATCTCTCAGCTGGCGGAAATGTTCTTTCAGACAGAGGGAAAGCCTCAGAGGACCATTAGAATTACCCGTTGGGCCGATCCGAAGATGAAGGATAAGTCAAATGCTCTTATCAGAGGCTTCAACGCATGGCAGGAGTTCAGGAATTGTGGAATTAGGTTTGCGGAAGGCTACAACCGTCAACCTGATGTTGGTATTTCTGTCGTTAACGACTTTTTCAGAGGCAATACTAGGGATCATCCAAGGGTATTTATCAAGGAAGATTGCACAAATCTGCGAAAATCGCTCAGAAATCACTATTTCGTCAAGCGGCCTGATGGGACGGGTGTTCCTGACCCTAAATTTTCAGATTATCCGATTTGCCTACGCTATATTCTCCAGAGCAAGGCGCGTAAGGCAAAAAGGGGCATGTTCAGAAGGAACAGAAAATGGGGATTAACCAGCTATTCAGGAGATCCAAGATACGGCCCATACAGCGGCGTGTATCTGCAAGAGTCGGGAAGAATGTTGAGGCAATATACCAGGACAGTATAACCGATTCTGTTCACAAATTGCTTCAACAGTATGCAGATGACGATGTTGACACAATTTTAGTAGCGTGGCGACGAAAAAACGAAAATGGTTCTAAAACCATAAACACAGACTATTACGGTTGGCCTTCTGATGCTTTTGGTTTACTTGAATTCCTAAAAGATAGAATACGGGCTGAGATGTGGGAGATATAAAAGAATCGAAACGCGCTATTAAGCGCAGGCGCAAGCGCAAGATACAGAAGAAGAAAAAGAGGTTCAGATAATGCCGCTAACCAAAAAGGGCCGTAAGATTAAAAAGGCTATGGAGAAACAGTACGGCAAAAAGAAGGGAAAGAAAGTCTTTTATGCCAGCCAGAACAAGGGAACGATAAAGGGCACTCATAAGAAAAGGAAAAAGCGATAAAGCCAATCCACCAAGCGTGGTGCATCCAGATTGAAGTAACAAATGCCTGCCCCAAGAAGTGCGCTCACTGCACGAGAGGAGTCCGTCATGTCAGAAAGCCGTATTTCATGCCTTTGGAGGAAATTGAAAGAGCTTTGCAATCGCTCAAAGGCTGGCCCAGAGTCGTTGGCTGTATGGGTGGAGAACCGACCATGCATCCAAACTTCGAACAAATATGTGCATTATATAATGATTATTTCCCAAGACACCAATGTGGTTTATGGACAAGCGGAGGACGGCAGTTTGAGCGTTTTAGAGAACTTATCAAGCGTACCTTTCGGGTCGTCCTTTACAATGACCACTCAGAAATCGGAAAGCATCATCCCTGGATGATCGCTTGTGACGAGTGCATACCGGACGATGTGCTAAGAGAAGAACTGATAGACAACTGCTGGATACAGAAATTCTGGAGCCCGTCCATTAATCCAAAAGGAGCATTCTTTTGTGAAATTGCTGCTGTATTCGACCTGCTTTTCAATCTTGATGGCGGTTATCCTGTTGCTCCTGGCTGGTGGAAAAAGGAAGTAAAGGACTTTCGGGACCAGCGTGAACGATATTGTGATCTGTGTTCTATGTGCGTGCCACTGCCTAATGTGCCAAATGACCACCAATACGAATACGTATCGCATGGAAATGCTGTCCGTCTAATGGAGGCCAAGTCTCCTTGGGCCGACTCTCTTGATATTGTTACGGACGTGTTTAACAGAGATGACATCCTTACAAACCTGGATGAGCGCCCCTGGGAGTATCTAGGTGAAAGGGGCGTTAGGGACAAAAAAGGAAGGGTGATAACGGGCTATGCCAAAGAAAGGCAACATTCGCCTCTCTCTGAGCCAGAAGCTAGATGCTCAGCATAAAGAGCTGGTAAACATATTTCTACTGCGTGACCCACGAGTTAGTGTGGTAGACGACCCGAAAGATGCAGATTACTGTGTGGTAAACGTGCATGAACTTGGCGAAATCAATCCGCTGACCTTTTCGGTCAAGAAGATTATCGTACTTGATTTTGGCGACCTTTACAGCGTCAAGGTAGGGTTAAGGCAAGATGACGGGCAATATAGGGCTATTGCCCACGCTTTTGATTTAACCTTCCTGTACTTGGAAGGTGAGAACCATCCTGTCAAGATCCGTGATGACAGGACGGGTTACCTCAAGAAACTCGCAGATGGTGACGACCATTTCCTAAAACTGTCAATCCCACTTGGATACCCCGCTGGCGGGAAGATGAATTTAAACTATTCAGACGAAGACACGACAGCACACCACATTAATAACCTTACAAGAAATGGGAAAAACTATACCTATGATTTTTGTTGGATTGCTGCCAAGTCTTCGCCGTGGCGGGGGCCAGTTTTCCGCAAGTTGTATAACGGCTATTCGGGTAATGGGCTATGGACGAATATCATAAGCGAACAGCTTGAGACGAGATGTCTTGAAGATGTGCCACCGGATAGCGCTGACTGCATTCTTGTAAAGAGTGATTTGGATTACAATGACGACATTGTTGAGCACAGACAGAACATCCATGCTGACAATAAGACCGTGCCATATGGAGCCTTCAGGGCTTTCCATCGAGAAAGCAAGGTGAACATATCGTGCCGTGGCATCAGTAAATGGAATTACATGGACGGTGAGTATTTTACCTGGAACTGTTTTAATCTGAGGCAATACCATGAAGATTTATCTTACAATCCTTATAGTCCAGTGGATGGTGTTCATTGGGTTACTTTTCACGAAGATAATCTAATGGAGAAGTTAGGCTACTATATTCAGCACGATGACGAGCGTGAGCGCATCAATGACGCAGGATATGAATACTTCAAGGAAGGCATTTCGGGCGGGTGGGCGAAACATTATACAGATATGTTTCTTGCCTATCTTAATAGCGGAAGTCCTCATGTCTTCAGAAAGGTTTTAATCTAATGGAGCGCACGTACAAGACCTGGGGCGAGAAGTGGAACTTTTTTCAGAACGATTTATGTGAGGTGAGTTATCTTGATTTACGATCTAATCAACGCTGCTCGTGGCACCGCCATCAAGAAAAGTACAATCTGTTCTTTGTGCTTACCGGGATTCTTTATCTTAAAACTGAGTGGGGAGTTGCAGAAGTCCAACAGGGAGAAATCTTTACAACCAGGCCGGGCGAGTGGCACGAATTCCAAACGCACGAGAAGGGATGCACACTCATAGAAGTCATGTATGTTGTGTATAATTCAGAAGACATAGAAAGGAAAACGTTAGGTGGACCGCTGGAGAACGTAGATGCCGACAAAGATGAATAAACGTGACAGGGAGGCTTTTGAGCACTTCCTGAAACTTTACAAGCACCAATACGATTTGAACCAGTATGCTCGTGACGAGTATGACGATAACCTTGAGTATTACAATGGTTACAGGGCAACCCACAAATATCCGCTGGCGTACAATAATTCGTACAACAAGCTCTTGCCTCGCATCTATACCGTCATGGGCCGCTTCATGGAGCAATTGTATCAGGGTGGGCCTAACGACCTGATAGGGGTGCGCCCACGAAAACGGGCCGATGTGGAACGGGCGCCAAGGGTTAAGGGATTGCTCCAGTTTCAGCTTGAAAACATGAACTGTATTGACGAGCCTGGGAGTAGCTTTTTATTCAACTTTGCCTGGATGTTTAATGCCGTTTCCTGGGGTAAGGGTGTGGCTAAACTGTACTGGCGAAAAGAGGAGCGTATTGCTCCAATGAAAATCTATCTTCCTGTTCCCATTGTTGAGAACGGTGCCATTGTTGGCATGGAACCGAAGGGTGTGACAATAGAGGCTCCCCAAATAGCCTATGACGGGCCATACGCCGAGGTATTGCACAACAAGCTGTTTGTACCACATCCACACTATAAGAGCATCCAGAAGATGCCAGGGGTATTCTGTGTCTATAAGCGTAGCTTTGATTACCTGAAACAGATGGCAGACAAGGGCATCTATCGTAATATCAACCTCCTGGGTTGGGAGTCTCCGCAAGCGTCACGGGAAGGAGCAAGCAAATATGCTTCTGACTCAGACGAGGGCTTTGCAAAGAGTCTTGATATTCATAGCGCCTTGACGTTTGAGGATATGTCAAGTGACAGGTTCACCGATATGGTGGATGTCATTGAGGGTTATGGCAGATATATCTTCCCAGAAGATGAGGCTCCTTATGAGGTAGGCACTGGTGTAAAAATCAAAGGAAGAGAGTCGGAAGCCATTGTTCATATTGGCAATTATAAAACCCTTCTTTCTCTCCAAAAGAACAAGTACGGCTTCAGGCCCTTCTTTGACATGGACGCTTACCGTGACCCGGAGCTTTATTGGGGTAAGGGCATTGTCCACTTAGGCAAAGAGCTTCAAGAATCATACAACGTACTGGCAAACACGCGGTTGCAGAATGCTCTCATGTCTGTCAACCAGATGTTGAAAGTGAGGATGGATGCTGACATTGACCCGGAATCTTTGGTCTGGAAGCCATTTGGACTCGTACCCGTTGAAGAGATGGAGGATGTTGCGCCGCTTGTTATTCCCGATATGTCACAAACTGGAGTATTTAGAGAACAAGAAGAGTTTTTTGAGAGCACCATTTCAGATATTACTGGTATGTATCCTTATGGCATGGGTCAGACTCCACACCGACAGGAACATGTCGGAACTATATATTCGCTGCAAGCTATGGGAGAGGCTCGTACAAAACTTCTTTTAATGACAATGGACTATCAGGGCTTTCAGCCGTTTATGAAGTACATGATGCTTCTAAACACGTGGCATCTGCCGGATAAGTTTGAGGCTCGTATCAATACCAATCAGGGGCAGGAATTCACGCCATTGTTTCCTGGTGACATACATCCAGACTACGACTTTACAGTTAGGTACACGGCTATGGAGCCTGCTCTTGGCAAGCAGTTTAGGGCTCAACAGCTTATACAGCTATCAACCATGTGGGCGGAGTCTCCGTACTTGCAGCACCACCAATGGATGAAGGCGATTATGGAGATACTTGATTTGCATGATACGGACAGGTATCTCAAAACACCACAGCAATTGCAGCAAGAACAACAGCAAGCGTTGCAAACTCAAGTCTTGATGCAGGCGGGGCAGGCTCTTACTCAGGATATGATGAACAGCGCACAACAGAAGCGTGAGCTTCAAAGGGATATAGTGAAAGGCTTGCTTAAATAGTGAAAAAACTCATTTCGTCAGTAGTAAGACAGTTTCTTGAATCTGACACGGGGAGGGATGCCTTAGTAAAATATTCAGATATGACACGCAGTCCGGGTTGGAAAGTGTATCAGGCGTTTTTGATAGAATTTGGAAACAGAATCTCTAACGAAGTTTTAACTGGTAACTTTCAGAAGTTAGAAGCGAATGACAAGCTGGTGAGGTTGGAAGCCTATTCGATGGTGAGCGAGACGATTAAGTTCTTGCTAAGTCCGATTGGCGCATTTAACCAAGCAGCTAAGATTATCAGACATAACAAACAAATGGAAGCAAGCCTGAAGGGCGAGCGACCGAAGGGAGATTAAGAAAATGGCAGAAGAATCAACCAAAGAGAAACCGCAAATGGAACCTCCGAAGGAAGAGAAAATCGAAGTCCAACCAGAAGACAGGGCGACACAACTGCTTCAGACACTAGATGGTCTTGGCCTTGATTCGGCTGAGAAGATTCAGTCAACAGTCCAGGCGTCTAGCCAGGCAGGTAATCTTGCCAATCTTCTAGGCGAAGAAAGAAAACGGGCGACACAGCTCGAACAGCGACTTGCACAAATTGAGCAAAGACAACAACGGCAACCGCAGAATGAATACTATGAAGAGCCGACTTATCAAAGTCCAGGCCTCACAGTAGATCATGTCAAGGCGGCAGCCCGTGAAGTTTTGGGCGAGTATGTGCAGAGTCAACAACAAGCACAACTGGCGACAGCACAAGAATTCAGTAGAATTCAATCGGATCAGGATTTCTCAGCGGTGCGACCAATATGGGAGAAACACTTGCAGAATCCGAATGTTCAGATGGCCTTACAGACAGGTCAAACGAGCTTGCAGGATCAGTACAACAGCGTAGTCAGAGGATACTATAAGGGCTTGCTCATGCAGTCCAAAGAGGCAATCCAGGGATACGTTCAAAACAGACAACAAGCACCTCCACATATGGAACAACAAAACAACGCTGCGCCACCTAAAGAGCAAAAGCCTCAACAGCAAGGCTCTGTTAGGGAGATTATGGGGAAATCACAGGGCGGAGATGACGACATAGCTGCTGCTTTGGCAGCTCTCATGCCTGATACTGATCCTATGTTTCGTGCATAGGAGGTGAAATAGATAAATGGCAACTTCAGTATATTATGCAATGTCAACCAATTTGTACGCCGACACTGTAGGTGACATTGGTTCTAACACTAACAGGCGTGATGTTTCCGAGATGCTTGACCTGTGGATTCACAGGGAAACCCCTTTCCTGAACTACATCAAGTGGGGGCCAGACTCTGGTGGATTGGCAATCGAGTGGATGACGGAGCATCAGGGCCGTGGTTATTTAACCACGTTGGCGTCACTGACAGACACGGTTACACAGACGATTACCATTGCTACTTCGGATACTGGTGCGTTCACGGCTGCTATGCGGCAGGTGTGTGACGGTGCTGTGCTCATGGGTTTCTCCAGCGCAGATAGTACGCACTCTATTATGTTTGTGAATTCTACCAGTTTAACCGGCGACATCGAGCTTGAAATGTCTCCGTGTGCTTCCATCGACATCGGGGAGAAGTTATACATCATTGGTAACTTCGCAAATGAAGGCTCGATTGCTGGTGAGGACAAATCTCAGGAGAGAGCACAGGTTACGAATAACTTTGCTATTCTCCGTGAGGACGTTCGTATTACGGGTTCAATGGCCGCAACGGATTTCTACGCCGTTGCTGACGAGACAAGGCATCAGATTCAGATGCGTCTGAAGAGGATGCAGAAGTATCGGGAAATGTCTTGCTTCTTCTCTCGGTCTGTGAGTCGTAGTGCTACTGCTGCTGGTATGTTTAATGGTATTGATGCTTTTATCAACGCCTATAACGACAGCGGCACGGTAGACAGCACAACTACGGTGCTTACCGAGTCTGACTTTAACTCCACGGTGGCTAACCTGTGGGATGCCGGTTGTATTCCCAACGCCGTCTTCGGTTCTGCGAAACAGATCCGTAAGTTTACGGAATGGGATCGTTCCCGTGTGAGGATTCGCCAGAGTGACAAGATGGGTGGTCTTCATATCACGCAGTACATGACGGATATCGGTATTCCTTTGGATGTGGTGCCTATGCAAAACTTCCCGGTTTCGTTCTTGTTTATTTTGGATACCGGCAAGATTGCGCTGAGAGCGAAGAAGGGGCGTAAGCTCGTGGTTGAGAAAATCGGGAAGAGGGCTGATGCCGACGAGTATCAGCTTATCTCTGAGTATTCTCTGGAGTGCATGGGCGGTACTATCAACACCATGGGCGGTGGCTATAGGATGCTTCAATAATGGGTAAAAAGGTTGTCGCCAAGGACTATGACGAGATTGTAAGTGCTAATCCCAAGGTTGGGGAGTTTTTCTTTCAGACCGATTGGGAGATTATGCACAACAGCAACGAGCGTCTTCGTGAGTCATTCGGAAAGATGTGGAAGCGCAATCTCAGAAAGAACTTGGACAATCTGTTTCAGAAGCATCGTACCATCAATGCTGACCTTAAAGGCATCGGCTTCAACAAGGCTACTATAGCTATTGGAGCCGGTGCCACATTCAACAAGAACAAAAACGTACTCAAAGAAATCTATTTTGCTAACAACGAACTGCCCTTTGAGGCACAGCCGTTTATTTTCGTAGCTTCTAACCATATGTATAGGCCTCTGCTGGAAATGGGTATAACGCCACACTTTGTCATGCTGTGCGAGGGCAGCGATGTCGTTTACGACCAACTTTGCAAGAATATACCCAAACACGGCAGGGGTTCTATACTGCTTTGTCCCTTACGGGCGCACTGGATGGTGCTTAAAGAATGGGACAAGCAGGGCCGAATGATAAAGTTCTACATGGGCGATAACGAGTGGATGATAGCCGAGTTTGAGAAAAAGATGGGCTTTAATCCTAAGACTATTGGTATGGTCATGTCTCATGGCGGCAACGTGATGAACCAGACCTTTGCTATTGCCCTGAAGGAATTGGACTCCACGGTTTATATGTGCGTGGGTAACGACCTGAGCTATGAGTATCACGATGCGCTGGAAGACAGACGGAAAAACTATTACGCAGACGGCGACTACACATCCAACATGGGCACTGGTAGGGATGAGGCCAATAAATACTTTCCGTGGATGGGCTACGAACTAGAGCAAAGCATTCTGGACCCAACACAATATACCCTTCGTTTTGTGCCGAGGGCTTCTACGGGGCAACTGCTCATGTATAAGTTTTGGGTAGAAAACCAAGTAACCATACAAGAGCTATGGGATAGGCGATTCCATTACTACAACTGCTCCGAGGGTGGAATTCTTGGGGTATTGAGCAGGAAAGATACCATTAAAAACAACGTGGGAAAACTCATGCTGGACAAGGATAACTGGTATATGCTCGACGAGGTAAACCCTGAATGCTACCACACAACCACTTTAGCAAAAGCCTGTAACGATTTTCTCTACGTTAAGGAAAGGATGGTACGAGAACAATGGCAAACAAATCCGTCTGTGCTGGTCCCTGCCACAGCTTTCTAAAGAAGGACACGCACGAAAGCATCCTGTTTAATGGCAAGCGTTATTGTAAACGCTGCTGGAACGCTATGATACGTGAGAGTGTGCCGCTTGGTCGTGAGGAGTTCATGGACGATCTACAGGCAAGTCTCCAGAACGAACCGCTACAACCAACGAACTTTGGGCTAATTCGTGACCAGTTTACGATAGAAAGGGGTTGGGACGAGTGACGAATAGGCTTGCTGAGAATCGGTGTCTCCATTGTGGGGTGGACTTAGTGCGGATAGACGGTTTCCCCCTTTGTTCTACCTGCGAAAAAAAGATGCGTCGGCAGTGGGAGCAGAAGAAGCGTGGTGAAGCAACAGGCGGCAGGAAAGTGCAGATGCAATTTGGCGCTGGCAAGGTTAGTGCCAAAAAGATGAAAGAAAGGCTTGGTGTCTCTACATGATATGTCCGATATGTGGCTCAAATAAATGGACGTTTATCAGGCGGTA
>CAZUHR010000091.1:5111-10120 GCA_964620335.1 uncultured Desulfobacteraceae bacterium | reverse complement strand
ACGGTTTTTGCAACGGCTGCCACATGGGCGGGATTTAGTTTTTTTAAGTCAGCCATCTCTTCCTTCTCTTGTAGTGTTTTACATCACGGTAACTTTTCTTTTGCCCCACTTCGGTGAGACCCAGATAGAATTCTTTTACATCCGCGTTTTCCTTTAGCTTATCTACCGTATCATCTAAAACAATTCTGCCGTTTTCCATGACATAGCCATGATCGGCTATATTCAAGGCTAAACGGGCGTTTTGCTCCACCAAAAGAATACTTACACCCTCTTCCTTGTTTATGCGTTGAATAATCCTAAAGATCTCGGAAACTAAAAGAGGGGAGAGCCCCATGGAAGGTTCATCCAAAAGCATCAATTCAGGCGTGGACATCAGGCCCCGACCGATCACTAACATCTGTTGTTCGCCCCCGCTGATATAGCCGGCAAGGGTATTTTTTCGGTCTTTAAGACTTGGAAAATAGTTATAGACCATGCCCATATCCCGTTTCATCTTTTTTCTGCTCTTGTTGGTATGGCCGCCTGCAATAAGGTTTTCATCAACAGTCAAATCCTCAAATACCCGCCTTCCCTCCATCACCTGGAAAATCCCCATACGTACAATTTCCTCCGGGTGCTTTTTGTCAATCCGTTTTCCTTGAAACTGGATCTGCCCGTCTGTAACCTCTCCATCCTCTGATTTTAATAACCCTGAAATAGCTTTCAGGGTTGTAGTCTTTCCTGCCCCATTATTGCCAAGAACAGTTACAATCTGACCTTCTTCCAGCTTGAGAGACATCCCCTTTATTACGAGGATAACGTTGTGATAAATTACTTCAATATTGTTAACTACCAATAATGGTTCCATCATGCCCCTAGCCTTGAGTAGGTTATATCTTCCTCACCCAAATATGCCTTGATGACCTGTTCGTTGTGCCTGATCTCCTCCGGTTTCCCCTCGGCGATCTTCAGTCCGAAATCCAGAACACAAATACGATCCGAGATATCCATAACAACACCCATGTCATGCTCGATCAGAACAATTGTAACTCCCCATTCTTCGTTTATGTCCAGGATAAAACGGGCCATATCCTCCGTCTCTTCAAGATTCATCCCGGTAGCCGGTTCATCTAAAAGGAGTATCCTAGGCTTCATGGCCAGGGCCCGGGCTAATTCAACTCGCTTCTGGAGTCCATAGGGCAGGGAGTGCACAATACTTTTCCTTATTTGTTCGATCTCCAGAAGATCTATAATCCTCTCCTCTATGTGTTTGCGAAGGCCGATCTCCTCTTTTCTTGATTTGCCGTAGTAAATCCCTCCTGACAAGGAGCCTGACTTCAGATGGACATGGGCACCGAGTTTGATATTGTCAAGGACACTCATATGGCCGAAAAGCTCAACATTCTGGAATGTACGGGCAATACCCAGGCTAGCTATTTTATGGGGTTTCAGACGTGAGATGTCCCTGCCTTCCAATATAACACTGCCTTTTTCCGGATGATAGAATCGATTTATACAGTTTAAAAGACATGTCTTGCCTGCGCCGTTGGGACCAATAATGGAAAATATTTCTCCCTTCTTGACCCCTGTGGTAACACCATTCAGGGCCTGCAGGCCCCCGAAGCTGAGATATATATCTTCGACCAGAAGCTGGTATTCTATTTTATCTTCCATTTTCGCAACTATCCAGGTTGCTTAGGCTGAAGCCTGCCCGCCGGACGGCAGGCGGGGCTGAAGACTGTTAGTAAGGGCCTCAACGTGGCACATGAGTCTCCTCTTGCATTATTGGAACTGCTTTATCCTTGAAAAGAACTCTTTCGGTCCTCTTTCCGCTTCAGTCTTCGGTCTAAACACCTTCAGGCTGACTATATCAGTAGTCACCCATTTTCTAAAATTCAGTTTAACTTACGGTTCAACCTGTTTTACCCTTACAATGGTCTTCATTCGAAAACCCCTTCCGTCCCGGTAGCGGATGTCCGCCTCTATTTCCAGTTCTTCCCGGTCGCCATACAGCGCCTTGATAAGGTCTTTATACCTTTCTGACACGAATTTTCTCCTTACTTTTCTTGTCCGGGTCAACTCATCATCATCAGGATCCAGCTCTTTGTACAAAAGGACAAATCTCTTGACCTTGGCCACCTTTGGAAGCGACTCATTTGTCTTTGCAACTTCTCCTGCAACAAGATCGTAGACCTCCTCTTTCTGAGAAAGGTCCGTAAACGTAGTGTAGGGGATCTGGTTATTCTCCGCCCACTTGCCAACGTTGCCCATATCTATTGAGATCATGGACGTGATAAAAGGCCTCTCCTGACCTATAACCACTGCATCCATTATATAGGGGCTGAATTTCAATTTGTTTTCAATAAGCTGCGGAGAAAACTTACTCCCGTCCGACAATCTCATGACGTCAGACATGCGATCAATGATGATGATATGTCCGTCATCGTCAATGAGGGCTGCATCTGCCGAATGAAACCATCCGTCCCTGAGTGCCTTTTCCGTTGCCTCGGGATCTTTGTAATAGCCCTTGAAAATGGTGTCACCTCTGGACAATAGCTCCCCTGTATCTGAAACCTTGAACTCAATCCCCGGAAGTGGCTGCCCAACTGTATCCAGACGGATGTCATCGGTCCGGTGAATGATTGAAGCGGCCGTTTGTTCAGTCATTCCGTATGCCTGTTTGATATTGACCCCTAAGGCCTGAAAGAGATTGAAGATCTCCGGCCCCAAGGGTGCGCCGCCCGTATATACGTGAACAAGCCGGGAGAGTCCGAGATAGTTCTTTAGTGATCTGAAAAGAAAAACATAGGCTAACCAGTTCAAAAATCTCCACCCGATGGATATCCCCCTTTTCTCCAATTTAAAACTCGCTATTCTGTATCCCACAGGCAGGAATATTTTATAGATCAACCTCTTTATCCAGGTTGCATCTTGGATTTTCACCTGGATATCAGAACACATCTTCTCCCATATTCGAGGCGGTGCCAGTAGGATATGAGGGCCGATCTCCCGTATATTTTCCTGGACTGTCTCCACCTTTTCCGGAAAATTGACCGTAAATGCCTTGTATAAGGACCAGTAAACTCCGAACTCCTGTTCTCCAATCCAGGGGAGAGGGAGAAAGGAGACATACTCAAAACTATCCATTGCTGCGTCCACTGTATCCTGAGCCTTTGCCACACTGTACATATTCTTTTGGGTGATCATGCTCCCCTTGGGCATTCCGGTTGTACCCGACGTATAATTGATCATACCCACGTCATCAGGAGTGACTTTTTCTATCATCTCATCAAAAAGATGCGGCTCCTTCTCGGCTAATTCGCGGCCTGATTTCTGTATGTCCTTGAAGTAAGCCAAAATAGGATCATCATAGTGCCTCATACCCTTTGGATCGTCCACAATCAGGGTTAATAACTGAGGGCATTTCTCCTTAATGTCCAGGATCTTGTCGGCCTGCTCCTGGTCCCCGGCCACCACAAAAATGGAGTCAGAATGATTGATGATATACTCCACTTGGTCCAGGTGGCTGTCAGGGTAGACCCCAACAATGGCCCCGCCAAGGCACTGGACGGCCAATTCAGAGAACAGCCCCTCGGGCCGGTTGTCTCCCGCATAGGAAAGCTTATCTCCTCTCTTGAAACCGAGTCGGTGGAGACCCAGGGCTAAATCCCTCACGTTTTCGTAATAGCCTTTCCAGGTGACTGACTGCCAGATACCGAATCCCTTCTCACGTATGGCTACTTTCTTGTCGCCAAACCTGAGGGCATTTCTCTTAAGCAGGGCTGGAAGTGTTAAGATATCCATGATGAGAAATCACCAATACTATTTTCCTGTCCCCAAGCTCGAAGGGGACAGGAAAAGCCGATACTTATAAATTAGTCTAAAGAAATCCAGTCCGAAACAGGATCAAATTTCAGGGTCTTTGAATTGCCGCGAACAATCCTGCCTACGGGGATGCTGTTGTTCTTGATGGTGACCGGAGGCATAAGCCCACCAACATCAAAATTTTCTATGGATTGAAGGGCCTTGGCCAGACTGTCTCCTGTAATGGCCCCTGACTTGTCAGCGCGTTTGAGGGCTTCAATAAAAAGCGTAGTGCCCATAAAAACCTGCATATATGCCTGGGAACGATACTCGGCAAACTTGGGATGATGCTTTTCGGTCCATGCCCTGATCTTCTTGATCATTGGGAACTCGTCCTGATAATAGTAGGAATAGGCAGTGACACCCATATACTCATCGGCCAATTCCTTTAATTGATCCAACAGATGTTTCTCTGTTGACCAGAACGTTCCCATAAACTTACAATTGAGTGCATAGTCTTTCGCCTGCTTGATTACCGTCTGAATGGGGGTGACCACAAATCCTTGAAAGATGCAGTAGTCCACCTTTTTCCGTTTCATATCAAGTATCTGTGTGGATATGTCCACACCCCCGACTTTAGAAATCTCCTCAGCTACCAGTTTCAGGCCCATCTTTTTGCACAACTCCCTGCCGGCAGGAATCGGTTCCCTTCCAAACTCGGTGTCGCTGTAAAAAAAGGCTATATTGGCGCCCGGTTTTTCCTTGGCAATGTATTTGAGAAGGACACCGAACATGTCGGCATATGTCGGCCCGGGGATAAACATGTAGGGGTTCTCTTTGGGATTGGCTGCAATCTCTGCAAAAGTGTATGCAGAATATAGGACCTTGTAGCGGCTTTTTATCTCCGGTGCCAGGGCCTTGGTCATACCGGTGCTCTGTGCCCACATACAGTGAGGTTTATGCTGGGCATAAAGGCGCTTAAAGGCCGCGATCCCCACATCGTTTTTATATTCGCCGTCCGCCCAGTAGTATTCAATCTTCTTGCCGTTAACTCCTCCCTCCTCATTGGCCATACCTATTGCATCTTCCATGGCATCAGCGCCGTGAATCCCTGCAAAGGCAAATCTTCCGGTAAATGGATGTACGGCACATATGGTGGGATTCTGTTCAGCCATGGCCTTACTTACGCTGAACAGTCCCACACACAAAACCAAACTTAGAAAAAA
>CAZUHR010000091.1:0-5011 GCA_964620335.1 uncultured Desulfobacteraceae bacterium | reverse complement strand
TTCACCTCCCTTCGATCTATTCTAATACGAAAAAGGCCAGAGCTTAAAAAAATTTTTGATCCGGTTCCAGATTTCAGCAATGCCACGGGGCTCAAACACAAGGAAAAGTACTATCAAAAGCCCGAAGATCACCTCTTTCATTGGAACGAAGATTTCTTCATATCCCGGTGAATGCATTTTCACAATTTCAGATAGATAATTAAGTACCTCTGGGATAAGGGTCATAAAAATGGCCCCGAAAATGGAACCCAATATGCTCCCTAAACCCCCTACAATAATCATGGCCAGATATTGAATACTCAGGATAAAGGGAAAGTGGTCAGGTGTAACAACCTTCAGAAAGGTGACCCACAAAGCCCCTGCTACTCCGGCATAAAAAGAACTAATGGCAAAGGCGCTCAGTTTATATCGAAAGAGATTTATACCTATGATCTCGGCTGAGAGATCCCTGTCACGGATCGCCACAAAAGCCCTGCCCATGCGCGAACGCGCCAGGTTCCTTGCATAGCCAATACCAAGTAAAACAAAGACCAGGGTTATCCAATAAAACTCCTTTTCGGTAATAAATCGCAGGCTGCCGATACTAGGGGGCGGGATATTAATTCCGGTGATGCCCCTTGTCATGGATTCCCAGTGGATAAAAATAAACTCAAAAATAAATTGGGCAGCTAGAGTAGCTATGCAAAGATAAAGGCCCTTTACTCGAAGAGATGGTATTCCGATAATCATGCCGGTCAATGCCGCTACTAAACCTGCAAAAGGAATAGACAACCAGAAAGAAAAACCCAGCCGCGTAACAAGTATAGCCGAAGTATAGGCCCCCACTCCCACAAAAGCGGCATGTCCAAGAGAAATCTGCCCGGTAAATCCTGTCAAGAGATTCAGGCCAACTGCCGCTATAATTGCGAAGCCGATCATATTGGCCACGTAAAGCATGTATGCATCTGCCACAAAAGGAAAAACCACAAGAAAAATAAAGAACAGGCCCAGCCAGAATTTAACAAAAAGGGACTGAAAAATCTCTTCGTCCTTTATATATGTCTCTTTGAAATCTCCGCAGCGCATAGCTCAGTCAAAGCTCAAATGGTTCTTTTTTCAGAATTTAAGTTTAGTTCACTAATATCAAGTGGCCAGTCCGCAAACACTTAAACCCTTTCAATTATCTCTTTACCAAACAGCCCGTATGGCCTGACCATAAGAATAATCACCAGGATAAAAAATGGGGCTATTCCCTTAGCACCCCCGCCGATAAGGGGGTCAATATAAAGACCGGTCAGGTTTTCCAAGATCCCAATGATAAAACCCCCCAAGATAGCACCTCCGATACTATCCAGGCCTCCCAGAATAATAACGGCCAACACCTTCAGGCCAACATCACCCATATATACGCTTATGCCGCTGATGTTTCCGATAACAATCCCACCAATGACGGAGGCCATGGCGCCAAAACACCAGGCTAAGGCAAAAACCCATCTCACACTGATGCCCATAGAAAGGGCGGCCTGCTGATCATTGGCCGTTGCACGCATGGCAACACCGGTTCTAGAGAATTTGAAGATCAGAAGAAAAACGATAGTACCAATAATGGCAAAGACAAATCCCCACAAAAGGCCTGATGGAACCACTGCAAATCCTAGGATCAAAGGCTTTGGTGGAAAGATCTCGGGAAAAGTCCGGAAAGAAGGAGTCCAGATCATGTACATGAGCCCTTTGAGAATAAGCCCTAACCCTATAGTAACCATTATTACCGAGATTATCGGCTCGCCGATAAGGGGCCTCAATATAAGACGTTCGATAACAAAGCCAAGGACACAGGCCAGCAAAAGGGTAAGGATAAAGGCAACGTAAAAAGGGGCCTTCAATTGCAACAGGGCGGTCAGACATATAAAGGCACCCAGAGTCATTAACTCACCCATAGCCAGATTCAAGACACTTGTAGCCTTATATATGAGTACAAAGCCAAGTGCTATCAGTCCGTATACACCACCCGTGGCTAAACCCGTGACAATTACCTGGAGCAGGATATCCATAAAAAAAGACCCTTTATCTTCGGACTGTTTACTGCAATAAGTTGGTGTAATTCAAAAGATCCGGCATCAACAGTGATTCATTCTCCCTTTTAGGAGGTAATGCGGGTAATAAGAAATCGGCATCGCCGAAAATGTCCTATAAACTCATTTGCCAATGCTTTTTTACGATACTGAGGGGCTAAGAAAAGTACCACTCACCAATCGAAAAAATGCCATAGTTTATGGTTTTAGTCAATATTCGAGGTTTAATCCTGGTTTTTTAGGAATGTTAAGGATTGCGGTCTTTAAGGACTGTATAAACATCCTCAAGGATTTCGCCTGAAACGTCTTTCATGGCCAAACTCATGGCCCTTACAAGGGCACTTGGATGCTTTTCTTTACAGGGCTTTATGGCTCGGTAGGCCTTCTGAAAAAGTACTCTTTTACTGATATCCGGTTCATCATGCGCCATCAATGTAACAGAAAGGGACAACACAGCCCTCCATTCTTTTTCTGTATCCCATTCAAAAAATTCATCCACTGAACCTTCCAGCACATAGGAGGAAGGAAATCCGCTATCATAGGGAATAACCGCCTTAAAAAGGCCGGACTGTTTTATGTCCCGGCTTAAAAAATAGGTGGCAAGATCACCGGGGTTGGCTCGCCACTTATGAAGAACATATGCACTTCTCTTAAAGGAACTGTCCCTATAGATCATTCGAGTAGTATTGTACATAGGCGCCACACTAAAACGTTCTATCCGGATAACAGTAGGAATGGACTTAAGGCCGGCTTTTTGGGAAAGATTATATTCCAGAGTATAAAACTCAATCTTGTTCTGCGGCTTGCCGGAGGGAACGCATGCGCCCAAAATGAGTGCAAAACCGAGGAAGGAAATAGATTTTTTTCTAAAACAATTCATGGCTAAATCTCCATTTTAACATTTCGTACGCCTACTGTTCCATCTTCCGGGGTTCAGGTGGCTCACCGAAAATTAATTGAGACGGCTGGTCAGCAAGGAGTTCTGTCAATCGGTCCAGATTTTCACTCGCCTTTTCCAGGTTCTGTGCGATTGTTAATAGCTGCCGCTCAAGATATGAATATGAATCATCAACCTTATCAACCAGTGAAGAGCCCTTCCCAAAAAAACCGCTTGCATTTTCCAGTGTCTTTGCAAGCTCTACAAGGTCTTTGTGAATGGTCTTCTCATTTTTCACAAGAATCTTGTCCGCCCTTTCCAGTAAATCCGTTAGACTTTTAGAAACCCTCTTAACATTGGCGTCTTCAATCGCCTGTCTTAGGTCGTCCAGATTTAATTTGACCTTATCCGAAATATCCTTAACATTGGCGTCTTTAATCGCCTGCCTTAGGTCGTCCAGATTTAATTTGACCCTATCCGAAATACCCTCAAGATCCACGGATTTTATCTTTTTAAGGACATCGTCAATACCTCTTAGTATCTGACTGATCTCCGATGGTTTTGAGCCCACGACTGGATACTCCGTAGGAAAACTGAGTTCGGGAGAGAGGTCAGGCTCATCCCCTCTCCTTCGATCTATTTCTACAAACATGCTTCCGGTAATTCCCACGGATTTCAATTGGGCCACCATATCACTTTCAAGTTTCTTGACTCCTTCAATTTTAAGAACAACCTGAATCAACTTGGAATCCGGGGCAACATTTATTCTGTCCACCCGGCCTATTGGAACGCCACGGTATTTAACAGGAGAATCTTTGTCCAGGCCCTGAACAGATTCGTTGAAATATGCTGCATAAAATTGCCCCTTTTCAAAAATTCGAGACATGCCCAGCCAGATAACGGCAACCAAAGCAATCCCAACTCCACAGGCCACAAACAGTCCCACGGTAAATTTGGTTTTCTGGGAATCCATTACTTATTGTCCTTTCGGAATAAACGTTTCTTTCTCTGCCTCGCGATTAAAAAAATGTTTGACAAATAGATTCTGGCTGTGTTCCCGCAGATATTTGGGGTCGCCTTCAGCTATAATTCCTCTGGTGCGCTTATCTAACATAATGACCCTGTGCGCTACCTTATAGATGCTCTCAAGCTCATGAGTTACAATCACCATGGTAGTGCCGAAACTCCTGTTAAGGTGATTGATGAGGTTATCCAGTTCAACTGCCGTAATAGGGTCCAGCCCTGCAGAAGGCTCATCAAAAAAGAGTATTTTTGGATTAAGGGCCATGGCCCTTGCCAAGCCCGCCCTCTTCTTCATTCCCCCGCTTATTTCTGATGGAAGATGACTCTCATAGCCGTCAAGATCAACCAACTTCAACTTCATGCTGATCAGAGTATCCATGGCCTTCTTGGGAAGGTCCGTATATTCTTCAATTGGCAGGCCTATATTCTCGGCCAGGGTCATGGAACCGAAAAGCGCTCCGCTCTGATAAAGGATTCCGATTTTTCTAAGTATCTTTTGAAATGTTTTATCATCACAATGGGATATGTCATCCCCATCAATAATAACCCGTCCTGAATAAGGCCGTATAAGACCGATAAGGTGTTTAAGTAACGTACTCTTGCCGCAGCCGCTTCCCCCCAAGATAACGAATATCTCTCCTTCGTAAACATCAAATGTTATGTTATCAAGGATCGTAACTTCGCCATACCTGGCAACCAGGTTTTTAACCTGTATTATGGCCTTTCTGTTCATAAATTCCCTGTTACCCCCAATAGCGAAGGATGACCGAAAAAATAGAATTTGTCAGTATGATCAAAAAAATACCGCTTACCACAGCGGATGTTGTTGCCTGGCCTACGGACTCTGCCCCACCCTTTACCTGGAAACCCCTGAGGCAACCTATCCAGGCAATAAGCAGTGCAAAGACGGCACCTTTTAGAAATCCCAGAAATACGTCAAATAGCGTCAGAGTTTTGATCGTCTGTGCAACGTAAGAGCCAATAGTTAGATCAAGCATGCCCACACCTACCACAAGCCCCCCGAATATGGCAAATACGTCGGAAAACAAGACCAGAAGCG
>CAZUHR010000090.1:0-10133 GCA_964620335.1 uncultured Desulfobacteraceae bacterium | reverse complement strand
AGGCATCAACCATACTATTGAAAGAACTGGCAAGCGAACCTATTTCGTCCTTTCTATTCATATCAACGTGCGTTGTTAAATCGCCATCTTGAACACGCTTCGCCCCCTCAGAAATATTACTCAAGGGCTTGATAAGGCTTTTAATGGAAAATAATGTTATAATAATAATCGCGCCTAACAAGAATAGAATAGTGGCAAAGGTGAATCTGGCAGTCATTTTATCAACTGTTGAATCCAGTGCATTGCGGGTTTTTTCGACAGAGGCAAGAATGACGGACTCCGGTACCACAACACCTAAACGCCATCCGGTTGAGGGCATGAAATGGGAAGAGATCATAAAAGGGCGCTCGTTCAGAAAGAAACGGGAAACCTGGAATTTTTTGGCGATTATGTTTTGCCCCATCTTTCTTATTTCCGCATTGGAAGAGTCCAGCAGGCTGTGTTTGAGGATAACCGTGGCATCCTTCAGTCTGTCCCGGTCAATTTTGAGTTCAAACATGTCCAGGTATTCCGGTGGAAAAGCAATGATCCTGCCCTGATGATCAGTAAGAAAAGAAAACATGCCTTTCATCTTATGAGATGACGGAATAGCGGCAAGGATGTCGTTTACAATGGTGTCCAGGGTAACGTCAACCCCGGTTGCTCCGAGATATTGTCCGGTCTTGCTGTAAACAGGGGTGCTTGCAGTTGTCAATAAACCCTGGCCAACACTATCCAAATAAATATTCGACCACACCGTTTTATTCTCGGGGTTATTTTCCGGTTTTGCAATTACATACCAGTTCGCATTTCTTATATCAAATTTTGTGGTTGGAGGTAGTTTTTCTACGCCATGAATGTTTGGATAGTAGCGAGCAATACCTGGCTCAGTGACGGCGTAACATGCCCTAATTTCGGGATTGCCCTCCTTTACAATTTTGAGAAGGGGATCAAGGTGTGAAAGCGCACTGATTTGTTCATTGATTCCATGTGATAAGTTAGAAGATCCCCAGTATAATACCATTGTCTCTTGGGAAGCGTCATTTGAAAATATCTTATTCTGCGGGTAGATGACTAGTTTCTCATTTGGTTTGAGAGGTTTGCCGCCGTATAGGGTAATATTGTCCAAAATAAAGGCAGTCTGTTTTGCTATTAGGTTGGAAGAAGTAGCGAATTTTTTAAAGGTGCTCGCATATCTCATCGCCTGTTCATGGGTTATACGCGCCATAAAGGCATTGGCATTATCCCTTATGTTTGTCTCACTTGTAGAGGCGGAGAATTCTCCAAATTCAGCCACCTGTTGGGTTGCAATAAAAACCAGAGAAACCATTGATAAGATCAACACAAGGGAAATGGTTATCAATAATTTGGCACCTATTTTTGAACGTATCGATTTAAACATAACATAACCCAAAATTAGGTTTAATAAACTATTTTAGCATTTTTAAAATTTTATAGGGGGTTTTTGGCCTTATGTAGAAAATTTTACTTTGTGATTCCCTGAAGCGATTCGACATGAGGCCTTCGAGTGAGCCTCGGCCGAACTTTTGCTGCAGGGTCGTTTATTTCCAAAACGATACTATTCGAAAGGGCATGATTTGAAAAGGAAAAGATTATCAGATTTGATTTGCAGTATGATTCCGAATAAAGTCTTCCAATTGTGATACGTGGGTATGCGTTAGCTCTCCAAATTGCACGCAGCATCGCCTCATTTTTATGGAACTGAAAGGGATTTCGCTCTTCATTTCAAAATCCGATACGGTTTTGAATGGTATATTTTTCGTATAAATACCGTGACCGGACAAAAATATGTCCAGTGCTAATATACCTTTTGACTGCTTTCCGTTAGCAATATACTTAAAGGCAAGTCCACGCATGCTGACATCAATAATTTGACCCAGTTTGCTAACATGATTTTTTACTACAGCAAATGCACCATCTTGGGCATTGAATCGCTTATGTTGCCTTCGTTCAATCGGCGCTTTTCTGTCCATCCTAATATCCTTTTCCTGCTGTAAGAGATTTATATAAATTTTTTATGCACAGGTCTAAGGAACTTAAATTTTACTATTTAATATTTCAGATTACAACCAAATATATTTCTGCAACAAAATTTCGGAATTCAATTTCTATTGCGGCTGAGTCAAGAAAAAATCGTGACAGGATTCTCTATCTGGGCTCTTTTAGTGAGTTCCAAACAAAATCAGGTCCTTTGGGGCTGTATTTTTTTGAAATTATTAACTAAAAATGCTGTTTTAAGGGATATCAGACATCTGTTTTAAGTATTATCACGCGAGTCATTGGAATTGTCTTTTGCCATCTGGCATGATAATCTGTCAAAAAAGAGAAAAAATGCAGATGACTTCAGATGTGTATGACCTGAAGGTGAGGCGGTACTTTTTAAACAAAACGAAAATATTTAGTATTGATTTTCTCTGAGGAGTTGTTCGTGAGAATTATATTTTTTGCTGGTAAGGGTGGGGTCGGAAAGACGAGTGTTGCGGCTGCCACTGGGATAAGGGCTGCTGAAATGGGGAAAAGGACGGTAATTATTTCCCTGGATGTGGCCCACAGCCTTTCGGATATTTTTGATCTGGAAAAATCACTGCTTGATAGAAACAGGGGTAAACCGATAAATGTCGGAAAAAACCTGTGGATTCAGGAAATGGACGTCCAGGAGGAGATTGAGAACAACTGGGGAGATATATATAAATACATTTCCACCCTGCTGAGAACCACCGGTTTGGATGAAATTTTGGCAGAAGAGCTTGCTATTTTACCCGGAATGGAAGAGGTGAGCCTGCTTCTTTATATTAACCGCTATGTTAGGGACAAAGAGTTCGATGTGCTCATACTTGATTGTGCGCCGACCGGCGAGTCCATAAGGTTTATCAGTATTCCAACAACGTTGGAGTGGTATATAAAAAAGATATTCAAGATGGAAAGGGCGATTGCCAAATATGTGGGTCCTGTGGTCAAGAGAGTATACGATGTTCCTATACCCGGAGATGACTATTTCGCTGCGGTTGAGTATTTGTTTCAACGCTTAAGAGGGGTGGACGAAATCCTGACGAATCCGCAGATCACGACTGTTCGCCTTGTTACCAATCCGGAAAAAATTGTATTAAGAGAGACACAGCGGGCATTCATGTATTTTTGCCTTTATAAGATGAGTATAGATGGAATCATCATGAACCGAATTCTACCGTCGCAAATAAACGATACCTATTTCAATAACTGGAGAAAAAACCAGGAACAATATATTGAAAAGGCGGAAGAATACTTCAGCCCGATTCCCGTCTTTCCTGTTTACCTCTTCAGGAGTGAAGTGCTCGGCTATGAAAGCCTGAAAATTTTGGCAGATCAGATTTATGGGAAAAGAGATCCACTCAGGCGATTTTACAAGGGAGAACCTTACAATTTGATAAAGGAGAACGGTGAATACCGTCTTACGATGACGCTCCCCTTTCTTATGAAGGAGGAGGTCGAATTGAACAGGATCTCTGATGAGTTAATTGTTCGTGTGGGGAGTTTTAAAAGACATGTGTTGCTTCCAAGGCAGATGGCCGCTTCAAAGTCCGTCGATGCTGCATTGGAGGGCGAGTTCTTGCACATCAATTTTAGAGGAGGAGATCATGGGCAAAAAAGAGGATGAAAGGGAGATGGTATTGTGTCCCGTGGGCAGATTTTTCATGGAATTAGAGAAGGTTTCAGGGAAGAAATCGGATTTTCTTGATCACCTGACCCTGTCCCGCATAGAGTTTCTTAAGGCCATCCGGTCCCTTGTTGATGAAAGGATAGGAGGCCTTGAAAAGAAGGGCTCAAAGAGCGGCAAAAGGAAAGCAAAAAAGATCACTGTTGAGTGAATTTATTTTATTACCGGTTGCCCGCTGGTGCTGTGTCCCATGAAAAAACGACAACAGCCAATAGATGCTTCCGTGTAAGGAGGCTTCAACGTTGTTGCAAAGCCATTGACGAGCCATAGTGCCATCTGATAGAAGACATGCAAACTCAAAGGCGTAGGAGATAAAGCAGAGTTGGAGTTTACAGCGATCAAAGGTTTTAAGGATATTCTCCCTGAAGAGGTTGCGAGCTGGCAAAGGCTTGAATCGACTGCAAGGAGGCTATTTGAAGCCTTCGGATTTTTTGAGATCAAGACCCCTCTCCTTGAAAGAACCGAACTCTTTAGCCGGGGTATCGGCAGGGAGACGGATATCGTTTCCAAGGAGATGTACACCCTGAAAGACAGCAAGGGAAGGGGGATGACCTTAAGGCCTGAAGCGACGGCTTCTGTTGTCAGGGCATATATCCAGAACAGGCTATACCAAAAAAACCCCATACAGAAACTCTTCACCGTGGGCCCCATGTTCAGACATGAAAGGCCCCAGAAGGGGAGGTTTAGACAGTTTCATCAAATTAATGCTGAGCTGTTCGGTGATCCGGGTCCCAGGAGTGATGCGGATATCATAGCTATGGCTATGAGCCTGTTCGAATCTATCGGATTTTCCGGACTCAGCCTTAATATTAATTCCCTTGGGTGTCAGCAATGCAGGCCCCGCTTTAAAAGTGAGCTAAAGGAATTTTTGCTCGGCAAAATAGATTCGCTATGTGTTGATTGCCGGAGAAGATCGGAAACCAACCCGTTGCGGGTTTTTGATTGCAAAGTGGAGACCTGCAATCGGATTGTGGCTGATGCGCCTTCTATACTGGGTTTCCTGTGTGATGCATGCAGGAATCACTTTGAATCCCTAAAGGATTATCTGAGCAGGTCGGGCATCCCTTTTGTACTGAACCATCAGCTTGTCAGGGGACTTGATTATTATACCAGGACAACCTTTGAGATACAGACTGACAGGTTAGGGGCGCAGAATGCAGTTGCGGGGGGTGGACGTTACGACGGTCTGGTAAAGCTTTTAGGTGGCCCCGACCATCCTGCTATAGGGTTTGCCGTGGGTGTGGAACGGGTGGTTTCCCTGATGGCGGAAGAGTTCTCACCCGAGATCAAATGCCCTGATCTCTTTATTGCAGCTTTGGGGGGAAACTCTGAAAGGGAGTCTTTTCAATGGGTAATGGATTTGAGGAAATACGGCCTGTGGGTGGAAATGGATTACGGCTCAAAAGGACTCAAGGCACTGATGAAGAAGGCCGGCCGCCTCGGTGCAAAAAAAGTCTTGATTGTGGGGGAGAATGAACTGTCCTCGGGAATTGGTTTACTTAGAGACATGGATACAAAGGCCCAGGAGGAAGTGGGGCTTGAAAATATAGTGACGAATCTCAGAAAGTATTTTTAAATAAATGAGTGAATTTGAAGGCATAAGAATAGATTCATTGGGTGAGTGGAAAAGAACCAATGACTGTGGAAGCCTCAGGGCGGACAGCATCGGACGAGAGGTCTTGTTGATGGGATGGGTTAACAGCAGACGCGACCTTGGCAACCTGATATTTATTGACCTTCGTGACAGGGAAGGGATTATACAGATCGTTTTTGATCCCGGCGTTGAAAAGGCAAGCCATGAGCGTGCCCACATCTTGAGAAATGAGTGGGTTATTGCGGTAAAAGGGGCTGTGTTGCCTCGGCTTGCTGGTCAGGAAAATCCTAGCTTGCCTACCGGTGATATTGAAGTAAAGGTCAATGAACTAAAAATCCTGAACCGCACGGAAACACCTCCTTTTCAGGTAGATGGCGCAGTAGATGCCTCCGAAAGTCTGAGGCTAAAATACCGTTACTTGGAATTGAGAAGGGCCGAGTCATTCAATAATTTGCGCAATCGCCATTTAATCGCTTCCTGTATAAGAAGTTATCTAAACGAAAACGGTTTCATTGAGGTTGAGACGCCTTTCCTTACCAAGAGCACGCCCGAGGGAGCAAGAGATTACCTGGTGCCCAGCAGGGTTAATAAAGGATTGTTTTATGCACTGCCGCAGTCTCCCCAGCTTTTCAAGCAGCTCCTCATGATTGCAGGGTTTGACCGGTATTATCAGATTGTGCGCTGTTTCCGGGACGAAGACCTACGCGCAGACCGCCAACCTGAATTTACTCAAGTGGACTTGGAAATGGCCTTTGTTAATGAGGCTCAGGTCATGGGTGTTTTCGAAGACATGATGTCGGTTACCTTTCAGAAGATATTGGGATACAAGATAGCCCTTCCTATCAAGCGTGTGGAATACAGTGAGGCCATGGATCGGTTTGGTACTGACAGGCCCGACATAAGGTTCGGTATGGAACTGAATGACATAACTGATATTGCGGTCAGAACAGATTTCCGGGTATTTAAAAGTGTTGTCGAAGATGGTGGCGTGGTTAAGGCTATAGTTATAAAAGGTGGTGCGCTGGCTTTTTCGAGGAAAGGCCTGGACGGACTTGGCGAAGTTGCAGCCGGTTGCGGTGCCAAGGGCCTGGCTTGGATCAAGCTCAGCGATAAAGGATGGCAGTCCTCCCTGAACAAGTTTTTTGGAGAGGAGGATAAAAAGGCCTTAAATGAAAAATTGAATGCCGAACCGGGAGATCTAATTTTGATTGTGGCTCATAAACGCAAAATTGTAAATGAGGCCCTGGGCCTACTCCGTCTTGACGTGGCAAAGCGAATGGATCTGATAGATAATGATCGCTATGATTTTGTATGGATTACCAGATTCCCTTTGTTGGAGTATAATGAGGAGGCGAAGAGACTCGAAGCGGTTCATCATCCCTTCACGGCCCCGGCTGAGGAAGATCTCACTCTGCTTGAGGACCACCCTGAAAAGGTGAGGGCCAGGTCTTACGATCTGGTCCTAAACGGTGCGGAGATAGGAGGGGGAAGTGTGAGAATTCATGATCTAGCCGTTCAGCAGAAGATGTTCAGTATTATGGGCATCCTGCCCGAAGAGGCCCAGCTCAAATTCGGTTTTTTATTAGAGGCCCTTAAATATGGGGCTCCTCCCCACGGAGGGATGGCTTTGGGTTTTGACCGACTTGTGGCTATTATGACGGGTGCCAGCTCTATCCGGGAGGTTATAGCCTTTCCCAAGACAACCAGTGCCACCTGCCCCCTTACGGATGCACCTTCCCGTGTGGATAATGACCAGCTTAGGCAATTGGCCCTCCAGCTTGTTGATCCTGAATGATGCGCGAGATGTTCGTTATGTAGTAACAGGTCTTATCGTTTGCCTAAATCCTAATTAACCAACCGGTTCTACCGGTGAGGAATGAAAAGGTCCTGCCGTTTAAGGCGTTTTGACAAAGAAAGCAATTGCAAAACCCGAATATCGAAATTCGAAACAAATCCAAAATTCAAATATCCAAATTCTCAAAACTTAACAGAAATTTATCGAGGATAAAGCCTGTGAAAAGTGTTTTGGTTATTTGAGTTTCTGTCATTTGGTATTGTTTCGGATTTAGTGCTTTGATATTCGAATTTTCATAATACCACCACTTCTAATGATGGTCGCTGATTCTTGCAAAACCACGTCCTTTGATTATGAATTTTTAACAGGGAGGTTGGCATGCTTAATTTTCTTTTCAAAAAGCAGCGACAGGTTGAGTCGTTGATTTACGGCTATCTTGGAAATTTGCAGATCGTTAAGGACCATTTTTCCAGGGCAATAAACCTGTGCCTGGAGAACAGCCGCTGCGAGGATTTTGATTTTTTGACAGGTCAGACCCATAAGTTCGAATCCAAGGCCGACGATATTCGTGAAGAAATAAAAAGCCTCATGTACGGTAAGGCCCTGATACCTGAATCGCGAGGGGATATCATGGGCCTTATCGAAGAGATCGACAGGATACCAGGTATATTCCAGCGGCTTCTTTACACCATTAATACCCAGAAACTGGTTATTCCCGAATTCATAGTACCCGATGTCAGGGAACTAATCAGAATTTCCCTAGTAAGTTGTGATCTTATGGTGGAACAGGTGGAAGTCCTGTTCAAGAGAAAAGGGGGTATCAGGATACTTGTTGCTACTATTGACCACAACGAAAGCCATTGCGACCATATTGAAAACAGCATTATCACCAAGATCTTTGATTCGGAGCTTGATCCGTTCCAAAAGCTTCAACTGAAGGACCTTGTAATCGGTATGGGCGAAATCTCCGATCAGGTAGATACTGTGTCGAAACGGATCAATATCATTAGTATGAAAAGAATTGTCTAATGCTAAATTTGTTAGGCGGAATATTTTTAGGATGGTCCTTAGGTGCCAATGATGGGGCCAATGTATTTGGTTCAGCAGTGGCGTCCAGGATGCTCAAGTTCTGGACAGCAGCTATTTTGGCCTCAATATTTATTCTTTTAGGAGCACTTTTAGAAGGAGGCCCCGGCATTGAGACCCTAAAAGGATTGACGCAACTGAATGTTGAGCAGGCGGTTGTTTGTTCTCTGGCAGCAGCAGTCACTGTGACCATAATGACGATTCTGGGCCTGCCGGTTTCAACATCTCAGGCGGTCGTGGGTGCCATTCTTGGAATGGGTTTTTTAAACCGGCAATTATATCTGGCAGGACTCGAAAAGGTTTTGGTATGCTGGCTTGGAACTCCTCTCGGAGCTATGGTGACGGCCGTTATCCTCTATAGAGTGCTGGGGAAATTTTATAACATACTAAAGCTCAATCCGTTCGAGTCCGATAGACTAATACGACTCTCGTTGATTGGTGCGGGGACTTATGGGGCATATGCCCTTGGAGCGAATAATGTTGCTAACGTCACTGCGGTTTATGTTGGAGCCGGCCAATTAAAAGAGTTTTCTGCAGCCCTTATCGGAGGTTTGAGTATTGCCCTCGGAGTTTTGACCTTCAGCAAGCCGGTTATGAAAACAATAGGCAGAGAGATTGTTAGATTAGATGCATTTTCGGCCCTGATAGTAGTTTTGGCCGAAGCCATTACAGTCCATATCTACGCTTTAGTAGGTGTACCAGTCTCCACTTCCCAGGCGTTGGTAGGGGCAGTTATGGGCGTGGGAATTGTCAGAGGGATCAGGACAGTGCGGAAACGTACCCTGGCGAACATATTTGTCGGCTGGCTTTTGGCACCTGTTATTGCCAGCTTTCTTTCCATTTTAATCGATTTTGTGATTCACCTGAGATACGTTCCTGGTTAATTCGCTGTTTCCCTCCCCATTTTTTTCTTGAAAATTGAATTATAATGCCTATTTTGCTTGACAATAAAAAACTTCTTAGGCAAAAAGAGACTTTTGTGTTTTAAATCCATAGAGAAAGGGTGTGATTAAAATGGTTTGTACAAGCGTAAAAGAGGGTGTCGAGTGCTTTTTTATGAGCAACAAAGGCTGCCAGTTCAATGGCGGCAAATGCCATCTTATTGTAGAGCAGTGTGAAGGCTGCCAGAAAGTCCAGGATTTCCCCACCGGTAAATACTGCCTGGTTTTTCCCGACCCCGGAGCCAAGTG
Organism: uncultured Desulfobacteraceae bacterium; assembly: GCA_964620335.1. Lineage (GTDB taxonomy): Bacteria > Desulfobacterota > DSM-4660 > Desulfatiglandales > Desulfatiglandaceae > JAFDHL01. The sequence continues at coordinate 774 of CAZUHR010000090.1, read as the reverse complement.
GCGTGTAGGGACCTGCAACATGGCCACTCATATGAAGGAAACAAGCAAAAAGGAAAACGGGAAGTTGAATCCGCTTAAGGCTTCGAAGCGCAGGGTCCACTAATTTCCATTCACAAATGGTCCTTTTTCCCATGAACGGCTTCCTCCGCGCGTTTTTGGTTGCGGCGTACTGATTTGCATGCCTCAGCTAAAACCCCTGTGCGTTCTTGTTCATGGAAAAAATTCCTCATTTATGAATTGGAATTTTACTCAACCCAAATTTCGCAAGGGTTTTTGAAAGAGAAGCCTAATTTAGAAGGATGCTTGTCTGTCTATCGTGTCAGATACATCAGGAATTCCCGGTTTCCTTTTGGTCCCAAGATTGGAGATGGGATGTGTCCCTGAACAGTCAAGCCCGAGTCTTGGAAAAAGGTGCTGAGACGTTCAATTACCTCATTATGGAGCTTCGGGTCTCGGACCACTCCTCCTTTACCTACCTTTCCTTTTCCTACCTCGAACTGGGGTTTTATCAGAGTGATTATAAAGGCATGGTCTAAAAGGAGATGTGAAACCGGAGGAACAACCTGCCTCAGGGATATGAAAGAGACATCGATAACCGCCCCGTGTATAGGGCCTTTTAGGTCTCCCGGCACTAGGTTTCGTATATTGGTTTTTTCAAGGACCTCAACCCGGGGGTCCTGTCGGAGTTTCCAGTCCAGTTGACCGTAACCTACATCCAATGCAATAATCCTGAGCGCACCGTGCCGGAGCAGACAGTCCGTGAATCCCCCGGTG
>CAZUHR010000089.1:0-10210 GCA_964620335.1 uncultured Desulfobacteraceae bacterium | reverse complement strand
CAGCCCGCGGAAGCAAACACAGGTGGCGAGACTTCCCAACCGGAGTAGCCGTTACTGATGGATATTACTGACGGTCGGCAAATACAAGCCAGCATTTTCGCCTTTTTGTCATGGACCCGCCCGCGCTCTTACTGGGATGTGGTAGGATTTCATCTGCCCCTCGCACTGGTGACAGGAATAGCATTGTTGCTGGCGAACTTTGGCAAATGCGATTTTTTGCCCTTAAAGCAGTGCACCTTTCTCTGGCTTACAGGATATCCATGTCCGTTCTGCGGTTTTACCCGCTCCTTCTGGGCGATGGCTCACGGCGATTGGGTTTTCGCAGTGCAGAACTGTCCTTTGGCATGCCTATTGTATATTGCGGTCGCGTTTGTGTTCGCATGGAACATGACAGGCCTGCTGCTCGGTGTTAAGATTATGCGCGGCCGTTTGCTGAGGTTGAGGCCGGGCACAGGTCGGCGGGCAGCGTGTTTTGTTAGCATACTGGTTATCCTGAATTGGGCTTACAGGCTGAGTCTGGGACTCAAGTAGTTGTTTGATACGCGCTTCATGTATTAGTACCCCGGGTATGAGCCCGAGGCCGTCTGCTTGCTTATGTTTCGCATCCCTTATTAAAACTTTCAGGCAGGTGTGTCAAAGGTGGCTAAACCGGAGTTTGGATAAGTTAAAAGAGGATGGGTTTGGAATTTGAGTTCATACATTCACTGACAATGAAGAAAGCTCTGCATTTTCAATGTCCCACATACTATATGCTGATAAAGGTGTTAAGGTAACCGAAGACTATGTTGAGGTCTCTGACGGTGTTGCCCTGAAGGTGATTGATTTTCTTCCCGAATGTGATGGACCTGAAAAGCCGGCTGTTGTCTTTGTGGCCGGATGGATTTCACTAATAAGTGGCTGGCAGGATGTTCTTAAACAGCTAATCCCACGTTACCGGACAATCTATATAGAAACAAGGGAAAAAGTTAGTGCCAGGTTACCGGAGGGCTCGGCTGACTTTTCAGTGGCCCGTATGAGCCTGGATATTCATGAAATATTGAACCAAAGTGTTTCTCTTAAACGCCCTTTTTGTTTTGTTGGCAGTTCTTTAGGTGCAACGGTTGTTCTCGATTATTTGAGTCAAAATTTGAGACAGCCGTCCCACGCCATACTGATAGGCCCTAATGCTGAATTCTCATTTCCTGTCTGGTCTTTACCGCTGATTCGATTGTTGCCGGCCTTTCTATATGCTGCAGTCAAACCGGGATTGAAATGGTACCTGCGTAATATTCGCCTGGACAAGCACAGAGAATCGGAGCAGGTAAAGAAATATGAGGGGACGATTGATGCGGCAGAGCCAAGGAGATTGAAAGCAAACGCCTGGGCATTGAGGAACTACAAATTATGGGATAAACTGCCCGAGGTTAAGGCACCGGTGCTGATTATAGGTGCGAGAAGTGATATGCTACACGGTATGGACATTATGAAACGGATGGTCGCTCTAATGCCGTGTGCCACATTAGAGATTATGGAGAGCAATAGGGAAACACACAGTGAGAAGGCAGGGAACTTAATTGTTAAGCAAATAGCCTTGAGGGAATATGGCAGTCAAGGATTAGAAGGCGATTGACATTTCGAATAGAATTCCGGGAATCAGAGAAAATATGTAGTACTAAACTAGTGAGGTGTCCTGAAATTTGTTTTTAAACATGTTCGACCAAGCCAGGCCTTTTTAGGTTGGAGGTGGAAAACCGATTCGCACCCTTAATTTTGCAACAATAATTGTTGAGGCCAATGTTTTTTAGAGAAACCGAATTATTTGATGAAGTCACAGGATTTTATTATTAGGAGGAGTAAAGATGAAAGGGCATGATAATAGCAGGAAGAGTGGTGTCTTTTTCAGAATTTTATTGGTAGCAGTGGCGTTCTTATTGACAATGAACATCATGGCATACCTTGTCCAGAGTTCTCCCACTTATGCCGCAAAAAGCAAAGAATACAAGGTGGCCAGCTACTTTAGTGGCAAGAGCAAGCCGGAAATCGAGGTTCAAATGCAGGCCGTTTTAAAACAGGCCGGAGCCGATGGTTGGGAATTGGTTACGCTTGATAGTCGAAATCATCTCCTTATATTCAAAAAGTAAGTTCGTTCTCAAGTCTCGCGGTATTGGAACCTAGGAGGCTGTCGGAAAACCCCCATCTGCTGCGTTATCCTCATCCTCGGGATTTCGGATGCCTTTTATCTGGAGATTTTCCATAAGCCTCCAAAAGAAGCGGTTCTCCGACAGGCTCCTAGCTATGCTAAGGGCCGTCCGGACTATTCATATTCCTTTGGAACCGCGCAGATCATTATGAAACGCTTGTTTGCCGACCTGTTCCTGTACTGGTGCTTTTCATATCAAAACCTCAGTAATCAAACTAAATTTGGTAAGGGTTTTGTTTCAGGAAAGGAATTTTATGAAATCACATCATGATCAGAAATTTAGTTCTATTGAGGATATCCAACAGGGATTTGAAAAGGCAGAATATGTCTGTAGCCGGCAGATTGCAGCCACCCTTTATCTCGCATATCACCTGGAAAAACCCATCCTTGTGGAAGGTCCTGCCGGAGTAGGAAAGACAGAGCTTGCAAAAACCGCATCAACTTACCTCGGGACACCATTAATCCGGCTTCAATGTTATGAAGGGCTTGATGAATCAAAGGCGCTCTATGAATGGAAATATGGGAAGCAGTTATTATACACCCAAATTCTGAAGGACAAACTAAACGACATCCTAAACGGCGCAGAGGGTTTGACTTTGTCAATGTCTAAATTACACCAATATGACGACATTTTCTTTTCGCCCCATTTTCTTGAACCGCGGCCGTTGTTGAAGGCGCTCCAGCAGGAACAGGGTGCGGTTCTACTTGTGGATGAGGTGGATAAATCGGACCAAGAATTCGAGGCCTTCTTGTTGGAAATCCTATCCGAGTTCCAGGTATCCGTTCCTGAGATTGGAACTATCCATGCCTTATCGAAGCCGTTTGTCTTTTTAACGAGTAATAATACCAGGGAAATGAGTGAGGCCCTTAAACGGCGATGCTTGTATCTCTACATCCCCTTTCCGGGCACCAAACTTGAAAGAGATATAATTCGACTAAGAGTACCGGATCTTTCTGAAAAACTCAGAGTTCAAATGGTTTCTTTCATCCAGCATGTAAGGAATCTGGATCTGAAGAAAGTGCCATCAATAAGCGAGACAATTGACTGGGCTAGGGTCTTGGTGCTTCTCCATTCGAAAGAACTGAACCCTGATCTTGTAAAAGATACACTGAATATCTTTCTGAAATTCGAGGACGATGTGGAGATTGTGCGGGGACAAGTCCATGACATGACAGAGAAGGCCAAAAAGGAGGTTTGAGACTGAAGAGATGGAGAAGGTCCTCCAGAATCTGATTGTCGCACTGCGGGGTTCTTGTGTGCGGATATCCGTATCGGAAAGCATGGATGCCATGAACGCGGCCCGCCTTACAGGCTACAGCGATAGGGAACTTCTAAAAGATACACTGTCCGCCACCCTGGCAAAATCCCAGCATGAAAAGGGGATTTTCGACACCTGTTTTGAACGTTTTTTTTCCCTTGACGGCTTTTCAGATACTAAATCAGACTCCTGCTTGAAACCGGAAGTGGGTCTTGACAAAGAAGACTCCCATCTTACCCATATGATTCTCTCAGGCGACAACGCGGCCCTATCCATGTCCATGAGGGAGGCTGCGCAAAAAATAGAAATCAATACAATCTGGTTCTTCACACAAAAGAGCCTTTACATCCAGCGTATTCTCCAGGCCATGGGGCAAGAGGGCCTCATTCAGGACATTCAAAGGCTAAATAACGAGGATAGCCCTTTCTCGCGGCAAAAGGCGGGGACATTGAAAGCGGCAAAGGACCTCCTTTTTGAAAATGTGAGAGATTTTGTTGAACAACAGTACTCCATGTTTGCAGGATCTGCAACTGAGGAGATCATCGAAAGATACCTGAGGCATATGAAACTGTCCAATTTGGAACAGCGGGACTTTCATCGAATGCATTCCATCATACAAAAGATGGTCAAACGCCTGAACAACCTTCATTCAAGGAGAAGGAAGAGATCAAAGCGGGGCTGGTTGGATATTAAAAGAACTCTTCGAGAAAGCGTCGCCTATCAAGGTCTTCTTTTCGATACACGGTGGAAAGCTAAAAGGGTAAGCCGGATGGACATCATGGCCCTGTGCGATGTAAGTCGTTCCGTGGAAGCAGTATCACGGTTCATGCTGCTTTTTCTCTACAGCCTCAACGAGGTAGTGGCCAAGATCAGCTCGTTCATTTTCTGTTCCAATCTTGCAGAAGTCAGTAATGTGTTTGAGGAATACCAGGTTGAAGAGGCGATCGTGAGACTTAAAAGAGGTATAGGTCTGGGTATTCAGTTAGGAAGGACAAATTACGGACAAGCATTTTTGGATTTCAAAAAAAAATGGCTTGATGCGGTCAGCAATAAGACGACAGTCCTGGTTTTGGGTGACGCCCGGAATAACTTCGGAAACCCTCAAACAGATATTCTGAAATTAATTAACGAAAGGAGCAAGAGGGTTATCTGGCTTAACCCGGAACCTCCAACTTTCTGGGGCACGGGGGATTCCGAAATGGACAGATACCTGCCTTACTGCTATCTCGCCAAGGAGTGCAGTACCGTTACGCATCTGGAAAGGGCAATAGATTTTCTTTTGGGGATGGAAGGATAAGCCCAAATTTTTGACTCATCAAGGCTAAATAAGGTTGGGAAGGCTTTGTCGTGGTGCCGGGCAGGAAATGATGACTATGTCCAGTTGTCGGTCTGTGGATGCGGCAGCTGGTATGACTTAAGATAATGAATATATTTGTTAAATCCATCCTTCCCATTATTCTCCAGTTTTTCAATCTCACCGGATAATTGATCCAGCACCCTTTCGTCCCTGACAAGATCATCTATGTTCTGAAAGTAGTGTCCTGATCGATGCAAGAGAGAATAGGCCTGTTTTTGCCTTTTGCTCAAAGAAAGATAGGCATCAATCTCTTGCAGCATTTCGTCTTTTTGGCTGTCAAGATATCCATCAACTCCCATTAAGAGGTTTAGACTGAAATCGCCGGACCTGAAATGAGAGTGCATTTCATCAAGGTTTGAAACCAGCAACCTAATCTCAGCCACGATTTCCTCGTCACTCATCGGAGAAAACGTTCCTTCCTCAACCATTTTCTGCATGGGCGATTTCGGATGCATGGCAAAGGTACGCACCCTGATGTAGTCAGGCCTGATGGCATTGAGAAGTCTGGCCGTTTCAAGGGCGTGTTCCCTGCTCAAGGACCTTCCGCCTACTCCCGGCATGATGTATTCTGAAAGGGAAATGCCGGACTCCATAACCCGGAGACCCCCGGTCAATATATCCTCCGGTTTTGACCCTTTCCGTATCATTTTAAGCACCCTGGCGGACCCGCTTTCCATTCCCGTATGGATTCTCGTCAGGCCGGCCTTCTTCAGCGCTTTATATGACGCCACACTTTTTTTCTTCATGCTTTTGGCACGGGCATAGGTTGTTATCCTGTTAATATTGGGGAATTTTGTTTTGAGATATTCGATTATTTCCAATAGTTCCGATGTGGGAATAATGAGGGTATCGGCGTCCTGGAGGAAAGCAGATGAAATCCTTTCGAGATAGCGGCCATGATCCTCGGCCATCTCGTTGATATCTTTTTTGATCTCATCAACCTTCCTTTTGGAAAAGGTTGTGCCTTTGTATGCCGGACACATTAGGCACCTGTTCCATGGACAATTCCTTGTAACGCGAACTAGTAGACTGGATGCTTCACTGGGCGGCCTGATAGGCCCCTGCTCATACATGATGTTGCTCCTTTTAGGAAAAATTTCTTTTATAAAAATAATCCTTTTTATTGATCATTCAAGTACAATCAATTGTAAAAGGAAAATGACAGATTAATATCACTTGATAACCCCTTGACACAAGATCCTGTTTTCCATATTCTCCGAACATTAAAGAGTTTTTGACTTGGCAATAAAGCTCTGGTTTTAGTGTTGTTTTATGTTTGTTACCAATGAAGGTCAAGCGGCTCGGCATGGCGCTCTTCTCCAGGCCGCATCTACTCCTACGGTGCAATACAGTCTCTTTGTGAGTACTATGTGAACAGCTGTTATTGAGAAAGGAAGATAGTTTGAAGGACGATAATCCTAAACAAAGCCAAGGCACGCGCCGGCAAGAATTTGATTTTTTGCAGGACCATTCCCTGCGGTACTTGGAGATGGCATTTCGCACCGACAGACGAGAGATCATAGAAAGACCCGACGGGTACGGCAAGCGTACGGGAGAATGCGGCGATACGGTAGAGATGTTTTTGACAGTGCGAGGTGATCGAATTGCCTCAGTCTCTTTCGATACGGACGGCTGTATGAGCACAAACGCGTGCGCCAACACGGTGGCGGAACTTGCCGAAGGGAAAAGCCTTGAAGATGCATGGGATATAAGCACTGAAGATATCATTAAATATTTAGAGACCCTGCCGCCCGATAACATCCACTGCGCTGAACTTGCGATAGGAGCCTTTTACTTGGCTCTAGCCAACTATAAAGACCTCAAACGTAACCCCTATAAGATATACGGCTCATTCCATCGCCAAAAGTAATGCCCCTCATGCCCGAACCTGATCCGGTATTTCTCGAGATCGCATTTCATCGTTGGAATAACGGCGGACCAAGAGGCCATGTAATTATAGTGGTGAACATGGCAAACCAAGCATTTGAAGGCTTTAAAATCGGTTTTCCTCGAACGGGAAAATGGGAAGCGCACTTCAATGGCGACTGGAGCGGGTATACGATCCCAGCTTCAGTAACCATCGTGGTAAAGACGTGGTGGCGAAGCGAGTCAAAAAGGATGGGATGCCCTTTCATCGGTATAATCGGCATTGGGCCGTATAGTGCCATTATCTTCTCCCAGGAGGGTTGAAATAAGGAGATCTCATATGGTTACCATAATGCAATATTTCAAAAAATAACCCAAAAGAAGCCCTATGTGAGCAGCAATTTTAGCTCTGCTATTTTTTGGTAAACTGCAACATTTGGAGAAATGACAAATGGGACAAGCTAATCTCATATACATGCTTATACTATTGGTGGTGCTGCTTGGTTTTTCCGCCTTTTTTTCAGGCTCTGAAACAGCGCTTATGGCCATTAGCAGGCTGCGTCTGAAACATTTGGCCGAGAAAAGGCCAAAGCGGGCAGGGATCGTGGAAGGAATATTAAAAAAACCGGAGAAGCTCATCGGGACCATTTTGCTGGGAAACAACCTGGCAAATGTGGCCATGTCCGCTATCGCAACAGCGATAGCTATTTCTATTTGGGGAGACAGGGGTATCGTATACGTAACGGCAGTTTTAACCCTGGTTATCTTGATTTTCGCCGAGATCACTCCAAAGGTGTATGCCAAATACTTCAATGAACGCATATCATTTATTACTGCCCCGATTCTCAAAGTGGTTATGTCCATACTAAATCCTATGGTGGCCGCGGTGACCTATGTAAGCAACACGGTTTTGTTACTGATGGGCGTTGATGTTTCAAAGATAAAGAGACCCCTGATGACCGAAGAGGAAATCCAAACGTGTATCGGTCTGGGCTTTGAGGAAGGCGCTATAACTACAGAGGAAAAAAGCATGCTTTCCAGGGTATTCACACTGAACGATAAGACAGTGGGCCAGGTAATGGTGCCCAGAGAAAAAATGGCAGTTCTCGATTTCAATGCGTCTATTGCGGAGCTCTCAAGGATTATTCTGAAAACAGGCTATTCACGATTTCCGGTGAAAAAGGGGAATGATCTGGAAATAGTGGGGTTTGTGCATGGAAAAGATATACTTCTGTTTATGGATCGAGATAAATCAGGGTCTCTTACTAAGATCATGAGACCTCCCTACTTTGTTCCGGTTGATAAAAAAATCGATGCCCAACTCCGAAGCTTTCAAGCAGGGAAACTCCATCAGGCGGTGGTGCTCGACAAAGGAGGAAAAGTTGTAGGACTTATTACCCTTGAGGACATCCTGGAGGAACTGGTAGGCAGCATCCATGATGAACATGACCTGAGTGATTGAAAATGCACAGCGAGCGCATTCCCTGTAGCTTTAATTTCCCTTTGGGTAACGACTGCCATCCTGTTTCTCGGCCTAAAAATGCTTCTTTGCAAAATCGACTCGACTTTCCACATCACTCAAAGCATCAATGTGATGCTCCACCATTTTCAACCTTGAAAACAACCCGGCCTGATTGGCGATCTGGATATTCAGCCCCGGCCTTGCATTCAGTTCCAGAACCAGAGGCCCTCTATCTTTATCCAGGACGATGTCCACACCCTGATATCCAAGTCCTGTTAATTCGTAACATCCCGCGGCCAAAGCCAGAAGATTGTCCCAGCCCGGGATACTAATCCCCTTCACCTCAACTCCCGTGTCCGGGTGTTCCCCCACCACATTATTTCGCCAGACCGCGGTCAGGGTTGTGCCGGAACGTACTTCAATTCCAGCCCCAATGGCTCCCTGGTGAAGATTTGCCCTGCCCTCGGACATACGCGTCGGCAGCCGCACCATGGACATGACAGGAACCCCTAGAAACACGATAATCCGGATATCAGGCACCCCCTGGTAGCAGATGGTTTCAAAAATCGGATCGAATTGGACACGCGATTCCACGATTGCCCGGTCCTGCTCACCGCCCAGACTGTAAATGCCGCTCAGGATATTGGAAACATGAAGTTCCAGATCCTGTTCCGTCATGAGCGTGCCGTTGATTATCCGGTACAGATTCTTGGCCCTTCCGACGATCACGAGGATTCCGTCCCCGCCGCTCCCTCGTGCCGGTTTGATTACAAATTCAGAATGGGCCCTTACCCTGTCATGAAGGTTCCGTACCTGCTTCTCGATTTCGACCACAACATACAATTCAGGGACCGCTATCCCTGCCCGCAATGCCAGCTCTTTTGTCCGCAGTTTGTCGTCCACCAGGGGGTAAAGACGGCGCGGATTATACCGCAACGTGTATTCTGCATTGCGCCGGTTGATCCCCAGGACGCCCATATCGTGAAGTCTTTTGGCCAGGGGATTCATCATCCTTCCTTCTCTGTCAGCACCTTGAAACGAAAAAGTTCCAGAAGCCTGAAACCTGTATAGCGTCCTAGCAGTAATGTGGCGGCCAGCAGAACGAGTAAAAGTTCGGGGAACACAAAAAACAGATGCTCGGTGTATCTGAATGTCATCACCAGGTAGGCCAGGGCCGCCACACCCAGGCTTCCCATACCCTGTTGGAGAGCCTCTACCGGTCCGCGCTCGTCCCATATAATGGACATCCTTTCAATGGTCATGGTCATAATAACCATGGGGAACAACGCCACCGACAGGCCACGTTCGAGGCCCAGTTTGTGGCTTAATATACTGAATAGGGCCATCAAAAGGACTACCACGATCAGGACAGCGGCAAGGCGCGGCACAAGAAGCAGTTTGAGATGCTCCAAGTAGAGCCGCGCGATCAGGCCAAAGGACACGATGAGTGAAAACAATACAATACCCCATATGAGTTGAGTCTCACGAAAGGCCAGGGCGATCAGGACCGGCATAAACGTCCCGAAGGTCTTGACACCGATCACATTCCGGAAGATGACCAGCAGAAAGGCGCCTACGGGTATCATGAAAAGGATGCGATACACCCCCTGGGTCTCAAGAGGGAGTCCGGAGAGGGAAAACACCGTTGTGATCGGCTTTCTTAGGCGCCCCGCCGTCATGGCGGCACTGACAGCAGGCTGCTGAACACGATTGACAGAGAGGCCGACGTTCAGCCTGTCTGCCCCTTTTGCCGTGGCCAAAGCCCCCGCGCCCCGTCTCCAGGCAAGATAATCGTCCGGTATCTTTCCTTCCCCCGTTGTGACATTAAAGGGCTGCCATTTCCGGTTGTTATAGACCTCAATCCAGGCCAGGATCTGGGACTTCCGGCTCTCCTCCCCTAACTGGATGCCCTGAACCACCCTTGAAGGAACCCCGCCGTGATTCAGGATTCGTACCGCCCATTCGGCCTTTTGGATGAGCGTCGGATTCTTTCCCAGGATGACAAGGACATTCTCGTTGGACTCGGGACGAGTCAGGGCCTTTAACAGCTCTCTTACAAGGCTCTCCGTATCAGCTGAACGGGCATG
>CAZUHR010000088.1:0-10377 GCA_964620335.1 uncultured Desulfobacteraceae bacterium | reverse complement strand
TCCGGAAAAATAATATCTGGATCCATGAAAAAAATTGAGGGGCAAAAAGCAGCAGACTAAAGGAGATGAACTTATAAAAAGGCGCAACGCGACTTTTTACGAGGTTATCAAGGTTGACAAAGCCAAAAAAAAGCCTGTCCTTTTTCCAAAGGAAAGGCTTTTTTATTCTGACTAATATTATTCAAGTACTATCAGAACAGCTTCAGCTTCAACGGCATCGCCCTTATTGCATTTCACCTCTTTTACAGTACCCGGTGTATCTGCAACCACGGGTAATTCCATCTTCATGGCCTCAAGTATAATGACCTCATCTCCTTCCTGTATGGAATCACCTGGTTTGACCTTGACATCGATTACCTTTCCACCCATAGGGGCAATAATTTCACTCACAGTCTATACCTCCTCTTATTAATTATATTTTTTCCGTGCATATACGTCCATCCCTTCTCAGTAAGAGAGCTTATCCTTCAAGACTCCTGAGGAAATTAGACTAAGTTCCCGAGGAGTCTGATTTTCAAAGAATTTCTGCGACGTGGTTTTATAACATTTTATTTACATCATTTGTCAAGAATAATATCCGGTTCAATCCGTAATTTTCAAATTCTATAAATCCCTTTAAAAGACCACATAACCTTTTCTTCTCCCCAGGCTGAAATTGGTATATCCGGCGATAATATAGATTTCTTGACACAACATATTAAATTATCTAAACTTATCTATACTAATATCCTTTAAAAACAAATGGCATTTTGTATGAAAACCGGTTCCCCCTTTTGCCTAAGCTTCTAGCAGCCATACAAAAAGGGGATTGGATAATGTAGTTAGGTACGCCAGGACACCTTTAACTTACTGTTTAAACGGAGCTTGTTGTGCTTATTCAACAAACGGCTTAAGGAGAAACACTATGCCAGTCTATACCTGGGTTGCACAAACAAGGAAGGGCAGGACCCTAAAAGGGGATATTGAAGCTATTGATGAAACAGTAGCCCTGAGTCAACTAAAGCGACGCAGACTTACAGTTAAAAAGATAAAGCCCAAACCAAAAGATCTCTTTGAAAATGTCGCTTTCATGCAACCCAAAGTCACAAAGAAAGACATAGTCATCTTTACAAGACAGTTTTCCACAATGATTGATGCAGGTCTTCCACTGGTCCAGGGGCTTAATATTCTGGCGGACCAAGCTGAAAACACAACATTCAAAAAAATACTTAAAGAGATCACTAGAGACGTGGAAGGTGGTGCTACTTTGGCAGAGGCACTTAAAAAGCATCCCAAGGTATTTGATAATCTCTTTGTAAACCTTGTAGCTGCCGGCGAGATCGGTGGCATACTCGATACGATTCTTCAACGGCTTGCCACCTATATTGAAAAGGCGGAAAAGCTCAAATCGCAGATCAAAGGTGCCATGACCTATCCTCTCGTTGTAGTGAGTATAGCCATCCTGGTCATAGCTGTTATACTCATATTTGTCATACCTGTTTTTCAGGAGATGTTCGAGGGTTTCGGATCGGCCTTGCCGGTTCCCACACAGATTGTTGTGAAGATGAGTGACTTCGTGAAAGCTTACGTCCACTATATGATCGGAGCTCTCATTGTTTTTATTTTCCTGTTCAAGAAATACAGGAACACTGCCAAGGGTAGAAAGCAAACAGACTCCCTGGCCTTAAAACTACCCATTTTCGGCCAGCTCTTAAAAAAAGTCGCCGTAGCGAGGTTTACACGAACCTTGGGTACAATGATCAGCAGCGGTGTGCCTATTCTTGATGCGCTTGAAGTCGTGGCCAAGACTTCGGGAAACGTTGTTCTTGAAGAAGTAATCTTTGAGGTGCGTACCAGTATTGCCGAAGGGCAAACCATTGCCGAACCGCTTGCGGAAACGGATATCTTCCCTGGCATGGTAATCCAAATGATCTCTGTGGGCGAGGCCACGGGGGCGCTCGACACCATGCTCGAAAAAATTGCCGATTTCTATGACGCTGAAGTGGATACAGCGGTGGACGCGCTTACCTCCATGCTAGAACCCTTGCTCATGGTATTCCTTGGAGGATCTATCGGCGGTCTGGTGATTGCCATGTACCTCCCAATTTTCAAGATGGCTGGCGCCATAGGTGGTTAAATCCACGAGCATGGTCAACCCTAATCCAAAACCGCTGCGGCCGGAACTCTCCGGCCGACTCCAGACCCTTATGTTTTTAAGGGTTCTTTTCGTTTCCTTCCTTTTAGGAGCATCCATATTCATTCAGGTCAAGGAAACCCAAGCCTATTTCACCTATATTCAAACTGCCCACTTTTTCCTGCTGGCAACAATATATTTTTTGACATTTATTTATGTCATTCTGCTCAAATATGTAAAGAATCTCCTCTGGTTCGCTTATCTTCAGCTATTGATAGATACACTTTTCGTCACTGCCATAATCTATACTACCGGCGGTATCGACAGTGTATTTTCCTTCCTTTACATTCTAACAATAATCAATGGGAGTATTATACTCTACCGAAAAGGTGGTATGTTAATTGCCTCCAGCTGCAGCATCCTTTACGGCCTCTTGCTGGATCTCCATTATTACAATATTATCAAGCCGTTAGGCATACGAGGGGCCTACACAACCGAATACGAGACCATTCACCTTTTCTACCTGATTTTTGTTAATATTGCCGGATTTTATTTGGTTGCCTATCTCAGCAGCTATCTTTCAGAACAGACAAGAAAGAGCCGTGTTGAACTCAAGGAAAAACAGATTGATATCGATAAACTGGAAATCCTAAACAAGAGCATAATTGAGAGCATCAACTCAGGGTTGATCGCACTGGACGGCCAAAACAAAATCATTTTCTTCAATCCTGCTGCTGAGGAAATTTTCGGAATCAAGGCAGTTTCCGCCTCCGGCCATCGAATTGATCACGTATTCCCTTTTCTCAGTGACTACTTGACCGAAGAGAGATCCACCTCAACCGAGACGACTGAAAAAATCCCACCGTTTGTAGACCTTCCCTATCTGAAACCAAACGGCGAGAAGATGCATCTTCGACTTTCCATTTCCCCACTTATAATCCCGGTTGGAAATAAGAAGGGGTCTATACTGATATTCCAGGACGTGACAGAAATAAAAAAGATCGAAGCAGAAATGAAAAAGGTTGAAGGCTTGGCCATTATCGGCGAGCTTGCAGCGGGAGTAGCCCATGAGATCAGAAATCCCATGGCATCTATAAGCGGTTCAATCCAGATGTTGGCAGAGGGCCAAAAAGAAGATAATGTCAATCGTCAGCTCATGGATATTGTCTCAAGAGAAATTAACCGGTTGAATAATCTGGTAAACGACTTTCTGCTCTTTGCAAGGCCCAAAAAAGCAAATTGGCAGGAATTTGATCTAAATCATTTAATACTTGAATCTTTAGAGCTTTTTCAAAACAGCCAGCACTGGACGAAAAAAACAAGACTTATTACTGATTTTCGTCATGACATAAGACTTGAATCTGATCCGGAACAGGTCAAGCAAGTGTTGTGGAATCTATTTTTAAACGCCAGGGAGGCCATGCCTTATGGGGGCTCATTGTACGTGACGACAGACCTGTATTCAAATGAAATGCATACAGATCATAAAATGGTAAAAATCGTTGTCCGTGACACGGGTGAAGGTTTTAATGATAAGGCGCTTTCCCAGCTCTTTATACCCTTTTTCACAACCAAGAAAGGTGGTTCTGGCTTGGGGTTGGCCATAGTAAAGAGGATCGTAGAAGGGCTGCAGGGAATAATAACTGGGAACAATCATCCGGAAGGTGGTGCGAGGATAATTATATTACTCCCTGAATCTCATTCTTGACTAAATGAACTTTCCGGGAAATTTCGGGATTGCCAATATGTCAGTACTGGACAAGCATTGGTTTTCTAATATCAGCCGCCCAAGCCGATACCTAGGAAACGAAATCAACTCCATACGGAAGGATCCGGCCCGCGTTGAAATATCTATTGCGCTTGCATTCCCTGATGTCTATGAGGTCGGGATGTCTCATCTTGGGCTAAAAATCCTCTACCACACACTCAATAGTCATAAATGGGTGGCCGCTGAAAGGGCTTTTGCCCCTTGGGTCGACCTTGAACAAGAGCTGAGATATCGCAAAATACCTCTCACCTGCCTGGAATCCGATCGACCGCTGGCAGACTTCGACATCGTGGGATTCAGCCTTCAGCATGAGCTTTCCTACACGAACGTCCTGAATATGCTGGATCTTTCCGGCATACCGTTTCTCGCCTCCCAGAGAATTAAAGGGCCTCTAATCATTGCCGGAGGTCCTGCATGCTTCAACCCGGAACCAGTTGCCGAATTTTTTGATTTAATGGTGATCGGGGATGGTGAGGAGAAAGTTCTCGAAATATGCAGGGCAGTCCGTAATGCAAAGCACAAAAATATAAGAGATAAAAAAGAAATATTATATCATTTATGCCATAATAAAGGAATATATGTCCCATCACTTTTCTCTATCAGCTACGGGCCTAAAGGAACTGTCGATACCATTACGCCCCTCGTGCCTGATTATAGGGTAGTCGAAAAAGCAACTCTGCCCGACATCGATAATTCTCATTTTCCAGGCCATCAGGTTGTCCCGTTTACAGAACTTGTTCATGACCGCCTGGCAATAGAGATCTCTCGCGGCTGTACAAGGGGGTGCCGATTCTGCCAGGCAGGCATGATATATCGCCCTGTTAGGGAACGAAGTCCTGCATCTATCCTTGAAAAGGCGGAAAATGCTTTACGGCTGACCGGCTACCAAGATATTTCTCTGCTTTCACTGAGTTCTGGTGATTATAGCTGCATAGGCCCTCTTTTAGAGGCCTTGATGGACAAACAATCCAGAGAAAAAGTCGCATTAAGCCTGCCATCTCTGAGGATCGACAGCATGAACCCATCCCTAATGGAACAGATCAAAAGGGTGAGAAAAACGGGCTTCACATTGGCCCCGGAGGCGGGTAATGAAAGACTGCGAAGAATAATTAATAAAGGTCTAACCCAAGTAGATATCCTGGAGACAGCCCGGGCAGTTTACGGAGGGGGGTGGAATTTGATTAAACTTTATTTCATGGTAGGACTCCCTCTCGAAGAAGAAAAAGACCTCATGGACATAATCACCTTGGCCAGGCAAATCGCAGGCCTCGCTGGAAAAAAGGGAAAGAGAAATAGGCTGAACATCAGCATTTCTACATTTGTGCCCAAATCCCACACACCATTCATGTGGTTTCCCCAAATCACCCTGAATGAGAGCCGAACAAGAATCCAATTCATCAGGAAAGGGCTGAATAGCAGTCCTATTCGAGTGAAATGGAACCAACCCGAGCTAAGCTGGCTGGAGGGCATTTTTTCGAGAGGTGACAGAAAACTGGGCAGGGTCCTTATAGAGGCATGGAATCTGGGTGCCAGATTTGATGCCTGGGCAGAGCATTTTCATATGGCAGTCTGGGAAAAGGCCTTTCAGCGAGCGGGAATAGATCCGCACTTTTATCTTCACAGGGAAAGGGCTTTGGATGAAGTCTTGCCGTGGGACCATATCAGATCCGGGGTCACCAAGGATTATCTCACAAGAGAGTGGAAAAAGGCACTGAAAGAGAAACTGACCCCTGATTGCAGAGAAAAATGCCTTGAGTGTGGTGTATGCGATCATAAGGGGGTTGATCCGGTGCTTTACAAACACTGGAACTTAGCCTCCGGATCTGGAAAACCACCTGCAAAACAAACAATTACAGCATCAAAGAAATACCGCCTCACATTTAATAAGCTTGAAAATGCTAGATATCTAAGCCATCTGGAACTTTCAAGGGTTCTTATCAGGGCCTTTAAGAGGGCAGGACTGAAACTTGAGTACTCCAAAGGCTTCCATCCGATGCCTAAGGTTTCATTTGTCTGTGCCTTGCCTGTCGGAATAGAAAGCATGCAGGAAACATTAGATATAGATATCTCCGAATCACGGTCCATCTCTTCAATAAAACAGTGTGTTAACATGCAGCTGCCGCCTGGGATTACAGTGACATCCGTGGAAGAAATACTCTTGAATAAGAAAAAGGGTCGATTAAGGGAAAGTCATTTCCTGATCAGCTTAAACGGTTTTGAAATGCAACAAAAAGATGTTGATAGATTCCTCAACTCGGACTATTTTCCTGTTGTAAAAGCGGGCAAAAAAGGAGAACATGAGATCGATGCCAGGCCGTTGGTCAAATCCATGAAGCTTGTTTTACCGAATACTGTGAGGCTTGAAGTAAATCACACATCTGGTCCTCAACTAAGACCGGACCAAATAATTGGTGGCGTTTTCTCCTTAAAAGACTCGTTGGTAAAGGGTGTGAAAATAATTAAGACCGGCCAAGTTCTTGAGTAAAGGCGTTTCACAAAGAGAATAAACCGTCCCATGTCCAGTGAAATCATTATTAATGCCAGGCCACACGAGACCAGAGTAGCCCTTATTATAAACGGCGTTGTCGTAGAACTTCATATTGAAAGAAAAATCGGCCGGGAATTATTGGGAAATATATATCGTGGAAGGGTCGTTCGGGTTCTTCCCGGTATGCAGGCAGCATTCGTGGATATAGGCCATGAGAGAACCGCTTTTCTCTATGTCTCAGATGTATACAACGACTTCTTGGACCTCGAAAGAATAATGGTTGGAAACAATGAAGTACTTGAAAGGCCAGATCTTCTGGATTCCGATATGCCACATCCCAATTCCTATAACGGCATACCTTTTCAGATAGAAGATATGCTCCGTGAAGGCCAGAACATAATGGTCCAGGTTTCCAAAGAGCCCATCGGCAACAAGGGGGCCCGGATAACTTCTCACATTTCTCTTCCCGGCAGACATCTTGTCCTCATGCCTACCGTAAACCACATAGGTATCTCCCGAAGGATAGAAGATAATAGTGAGAAAGAAAGACTGAAAGAGATTATTCAGGAAATCAGACCGGCCGATACCGGGTTCATCGTAAGAACGGTCAGTGAAGGCGCTTCAAAGCAGGAATTGATTCCTGAGATGAAATCACTTCTGGAGCTTTGGGCAAAAATTCAGGCTAAAATGGAAAAAGGATCAAGACCCTGTCTACTGCACAGTGACTTGCCTATAACCCTTCGGTGCGTTCGGGACCTGTTTTCAAAAGAAGTTGATCGTCTTATTATCGATTCAAATGAAGAATACCGAAACGTTATGGAGTTTGTCAGCAACCTCGCCCCAAGATTGAAGTATTCTGTAGAGAACTATGAGGGCTCAGAGCCCATTTTTACGGCCTATGGGATTGAAACGGAGCTTTCCACTGCCCTTGACAACAAAATCTGGCTGAAATCGGGGGGCTATATTGTTATCGAACTGACAGAAGCCCTTACTGCCATTGACGTAAATACCGGTAGCTATGTTGGAAAAAGGGATATGGAGGAAACCATTTTGAAGACAAACCTGGAGGCGGTGAAGGAAATCGCATACCAGTTACGTTTCAGAAATATTGGCGGCCTCATTGTAACTGACTTCATTGATATGGGGAAAAAGCCTAACCGCGAACGCGTTTTTATGGCTCTAAAAGAAGCTCTTGGTAAGGACCCTGCTAAAACGAACATCCTACCCATGTCAGACCTGGGACTCATTGAGATGACTCGAAAAAGAACCAGAGCAAGCCTGAGCAGACAGCTCACCAAACCCTGTTTTTACTGCGAAGGAACAGGCAGACTCAAGTCCAAGAGAACAATTTTCTGCGAAGTATACAGAACCCTGGAAAGGGAGTGTGCCGTTGCCGAAAATGAGGGGAAGGTGTATGTATTGGTAAATCCCGAAATTGATAATTTCATAAGGGAAGAAGAACAGGATTCAATTATGGATCTGGAAAAAAGGCTGGGCAGACGAATTATCTTTATTGCCAAACAAGATTATCATATGGAACAATACGAAGTAAGTGTCCAACCAGCAAAATGATCTGGGGTGATTATGGGAATAGCTTTAGTTAAATCGGCAGGCTTGACAGATGTTGGTCTTAAGAGGGAGGGAAACGAAGATTCTTTCTCTATTGACGAGAGACTGAATCTATACATTGTCGCGGACGGAATGGGGGGACATTTAGCCGGAGAAGTTGCCAGCAGGACAGCTGTGGACTTGATCAATAAAAGCTATCGAAAATGGAAAAGTTCTGAAACTTCGGAAGAGGCGATATTCGGATGGCCCGACGCTTCACTCTCCAGGAACGGAAACTATATCTTGGGGGGCATACAGCTCGCCAACAAAGTCATACATGAAATGGCCACCTACCACAAAGAATATAAGGGTATGGGAACAACTATTGCCGTCCTGGCCATTATCCCGGGACTGGTCATATCTGCAAACGCAGGCGACAGCCCTATTTACATGATAAGAAACGGGCGCATCGAAAAAATATCCAAAGACCACAACTTCGTTGCCGAACAGGTTGAAATGGGCCTCATGACAGAGGAAGAAGCTGCTGAATCACCCATGAAACACGTATTAACCAAGAATCTGGGCTCTTACGAAGACCTAGATC
This sequence comes from uncultured Desulfobacteraceae bacterium, assembly GCA_964620335.1. Lineage (GTDB taxonomy): Bacteria > Desulfobacterota > DSM-4660 > Desulfatiglandales > Desulfatiglandaceae > JAFDHL01. Next base: position 1,856 of record CAZUHR010000088.1, on the reverse strand, counting down.
CAGATATCTTTGAGATCGAGCCTGCAAATAACGACCGTTTTATTTTGTGCAGTGATGGCCTTACCGACCTGGTTACGGATGATGAAATCCTGCAGATGGTGGAGGGTGAGAAGGAGCCGGAGGTTTTATGCAGGAATTTTATCGACTTAGCCCTAAAAAGGGGCGGTCATGATAATACCACGGTCGTTACTGTGTCTCTATCCGGTACCGGAAAACCAAAGACCGGGCCCATAAGGAAAATAGGGGCACTTCTGGCCGATATTTCAACCGCAATGCGAAAGAAATAAAAAAATCGATGCTGAAATTATTATATATTGCAATCTAATGTACAAATGGATTAAAATTGTTATGACCGAGCACTGGAGGAGGTTGGATTATGGAAAGACTCGTCTTGACCTTTAACAAGCAAATTATTAACAGATACTCCTTTAACAAAGATAACCTAACCATCGGTCGGAAACCTGAAAATGATGTCCAAATCGACAATCTCGCAGTATCAGGTCATCATGCCAGGATTGACAGAACCGGCAATGATTTTATCTTGACTGACCTCCAGAGCACGAACGGGACATTCGTCAATCACAAACAGATTGTATCCCATACCCTTAAGCACGGGGACAATATCCAGATAGGAAAACATGTTCTGCTCTTCTTAGCTTCCGAAAAACAGGAGGCAGGTGCGGAGGAGCCAGCAAAAGAACCGGATCTTGATAAAACAATGATACTTGATACCGCCAAACAGCGTGAGCTTCTCGCCAAACAGGGCAAGCCGGGAACAGCGGTACCAGCCGCCTCGGAAAAAACCGGAGTATTAAGTGCCCTGGGTGGCTCGAATTTGGGAGAAATCGAGTTGACAAAAAAGCTTACCAGAATTGGCAAAGCAGATACTTCGGAGATCAGGCTAAGCGGCATGATGATGGGCGCAACAGTTGCCACTATCAGCAAGCGCCCATCCGGTTATACTATTGCTTCTACAGGGGGAAGGACAAAAATAAAGGTTAACGGGAAGGTTATACATGAGAGTGCACCGCTTAAGGATTTTGACACCATAGAAATAGGTTCGCATAAATTTCAATTTTACCAGAAAGAGTCCAAATAGACCTAATTCGGCCTTCGTTTCCTGATCATTTCGGCCAAGCCATTTTCTATGCTCTTTTTAGAAAAAGTTTTCCGGCACCTGGTGCATTGATATTCTTCGCAGACCAACTCATCATAGATTAGACGATCCGAAAAATTGACCCCGTGGAAACGTAGGGAAAAACTATAAACGGGCATAAACTCATTGTTCCCGCAACTATCACATAGAAAATAGTCCTGGACTTCCTCCATCCGTGCTCCCTCCAAAAAAAAATTATTATCCAGCCGTCTCAAACAGCAAATCCTCTTGAGACCGCACCATTTATCAAGACGTCTACAGGTCTTGGCTTGTAACCCTTTTCTGAACATTTTACAATATTTTTTTCTAATATGGATGCATTTTAGAGACATCCACTCGGCCCGTTAACCTTTTGATTGACCGGAGCGGACACCCCGGGTATATTCAGGCAAGAGCAGAGCATACATAAATCACTCTGGACACACCGGCCTAATACACCCTTGGCACTAATAGATTAGGCGTGGCTGTGAGGCCTTTAAAAAACAAAGCCTGCACCCCAGAGGGAACCCAGGAAAGGGTCCCAACGGCACGCAGGCTCGTGATCAAGCCAACCCAAAGGTGCTCATCCAAGTAACGCCAGTGGTTATATGCCTTTCTTGAAAGAGAAGGTATGAAAATCTAAAACGGTCATAAACTAATGATTTTATTGGAGCCACCGTGCGGAATCGAACCGCAGACATCCTCATTACGAGTGAGGTGC
>CAZUHR010000087.1:0-10433 GCA_964620335.1 uncultured Desulfobacteraceae bacterium | reverse complement strand
AACTAATTAGGTTGATTAGGTTGAAGACTATTTCTCCTTCGGTCTTCAGTCTAAATACCTTCAGCCTGATTAGGTGTTTATTCACGTTTTGTGTACCCTTCAATGGTCTGCATTGAAAATTTCAAATCCCGTGATAAAAAACTGTTCCAGGAGGTTAAGAGATGAGTAAAATCGAGAGGGCTATCATTAGCGTAACGGATAAGACAGGGAGTGTGGATTTTGCAAAATCACTTTCCAAATTCGGAGTAGAGATCCTTTCCACCGGAGGCACAGCCCGGATACTCCGCGAGGGAGGGATCAAAGTACTCGACATCTCCGATTACACCGGGTTTCCTGAAATGATGGACGGCCGCGTAAAGACACTCCATCCAAAGGTCCATGGTGGACTTTTGGGTATCAGGGACAACGCCGAACATGTCAAGACAATGAAAGAGCATGGTGTGAAACCCATTGACATGGTAGTTGTTAACCTCTACCAGTTTGAAAAAACGATTTCCAAAGAAGGTGTAACCCTGGATGAAGCAATTGAAAACATAGATATCGGGGGGCCCTCCATGCTGAGATCCTCTGCCAAGAACTTCAAGTTTGTCACGGTCATTGTTGACCCTGCTGATTATGATATCGTGTTGAAGGAAATGGAAGAAACAGGCGGCAATACAACATTGGAGACAAGATTTCGCTTGGCACGAAAGGTATTCGAACTGACCCATAAATATGACGGCGCCATCAGCAGGTATCTCAACAAAATTGAGCTTTAGGGCTCGTTGCTTAGGCTTCCGCGCGTATTTGGACATCCCAAGCCCCTTGGTCCGTATAAGGATTCTTTACTGAAGCGTTATCTTTCCCTTCGGCTCTTCAGCAACGTGAATGCTGCCAAACCTCTGCTCGTATTTTGAGATATTATCCTGAAGGGCTTTGACAATCCGTTTCATATGTCCGGGGCTTACAATTATCCTCGCGTTGACAGCACCCGAAGGCGGCGCAAGCATAATAAAATCCATGATGAATTCTTCTCCCGTATGAGAAACGGCCATGTTATTCGAGTATACACCGCCAAGTAATTCCTTTGGAAAGTCCACCCTTATCTCCTTTGGCCTATCCTGCATATCCTTTCTCCTCTCACTCTGCAATGAATCGGTTAACAAGTGCTTCCACCAACACCAGATTCCCGGATTTCCTATTTGTAACTATATTACGAATGGAAATACGGCAACAGAAAATTTTAGTAAAAAATTCTGACAACGCCCATAGAGACTGTGTCGTAATGTCATTGCGAGGAGCCCCAGGCGACAAAGCAATCTCGTAACACGTCGAAATTAAAGGGATTGCCGCGCTCCCTTTGGTCGCTCGCAATGACCAGAAGAGATTGTGACACAGTCTCATAGTATTGGGTTTTCCAAAAGACAATAAATAATCTAAAATCGGTAAAGGAGTTTCTAAATGTCAAAACTATTTGAACCTGTAAAAATCAATGGTATGGTAATCGCCAACCGTTTCGTTCGTTCGGCCACTTGGGAAGCCATGGCAACCGATGACGGTGCCTGCACACCACAATTAATTGACCTTATGGCCGGCCTGGCAAAAGGCGGTGTGGGCCTGATCATCACGGGCCATACCTATATAAGTAAAGAAGGGCAGGCAGGACCCAGGCAGCTTGGAGTTTACAAGGACGAGCTGATCCCCGGACTTACTGAAATGACACGTGTAGTACACGATAAAGGGGGTAAAATTGCAATGCAGCTCGCTCATGCGGGTTTTTATGCAAAATCCAAACTTACAGGGCAGATCTCCCTTGCTCCCTCCCTGGTGAAGGGTCTTTCAAAATCGCCCAAAAAGGAAATGAGCATAATGGATATCCGACAAGTCGTCCGGGTATTCGCTCAAGCAGCTCAAAGGGCAAAAGCGGCAGGCTTTGATGCAGTTCAGATTCATTCGGCCCACGGGTATCTGTTAAGCCAGTTTCTCTCGCCCATATACAATAAACGTACCGACATGTATGGCGGGGATATCCACAATCGTGCCCGGGCCCTTATCGAGATACTTCAGGCAATTCGAAAGGAGACAGGCCCGGACTATCCTGTCTTGGTAAAGCTAAACTCCGAGGATTTTGCAGAAAACGGACTCAGCCTTGAAGACTCCGTTCGGGTGGGAGTCATGCTGTACGAAAACGGCATAAATGCCATTGAATTGAGCGGCGGGCTTCACATCAGCGGAAAGATGGGAACCATCCGCACAGGAATCAATTCAGAGACGGATGAGGCCTATTTCAGGGACGGTGCAATAGCCTTTAAAGAAAAAGTGCCTGTTCCCCTATTACTTGTTGGTGGGATCCGTTCCTTTCAGATGGCTGGAAATCTCGTGGGGCAGGGAGTGGCTGATTATATCTCCATGAGTCGCCCCTTTATCCGGGAGCCGGACCTGATCAATCGCTGGAGATCAGGGGATCTGAAAAAAGCCAGATGTGTATCCGACAGTCGTTGTTTCGAGCCGATCGCGGAGGGCGGCAGTGTTCGTTGCGTTAGAGAAATGAAGTGAAAAGGCAGATTCTTGAGAAAATCGAATAAAGACTTACGGAAATACTTCCCGGGTATAAAGTAAGGAATCAGAATTCGGCAGAACAGTATTCCGGACTAAAAAAAGGGGTTGCATTCAAATATCAATTACGGCAACCCCTTTATCTGTCAGTTCATTTTCTATTTACTGTATTTCATCACCGCTGCCTTCAGAAAATCGACATAATCCTTGGCCGGAAGTCCTTGGTCTGCCTTATCCTTGATATAGTCATCAATAACAGGTGCGGCAGCCGCTGCCCAACGATCGCTCTCCGCCTTGGAGAGAGGGATGATCTTGTTGCCCAGACTGAGGGTAAACTCCCGTCCCGCCTTGTCACTGTCGTCCCAGCCCTGACCATGCTTGGGAATCCATTCTTTATTCACATCCATAATCACCTTCTGGACATCCTTGGGCAGGGCATTCCATTTATCCAGATTCATGACCACATACATACCTGCCGTATATCCTATGGAGTAGCATTCAATGGTATATTTTATCACCTCTCCCTGCTTCCACCCCTTCAAGACTTCCATTGGACTTAATGTGGCATCCACAACACCCTTCTGGAGGGCCTCATACACACCGCCCTGACTCATGGCAACAGGGACGCCGCCTAAGGCTTTGGCAACCTTTGCGTTAAAGCCATATGAACGGATCTTCAGGCCCTTCAGGTCTTCCAGCTTGTTTACAGCCTTCTTGCTATGAAGCAGCCCGGGGCCGTGTGCATGGAGATACATGACCTTGACCTTGTTCAGTTCTTTGGGCATGAAATGATTATAAAATTCATTGATAATTGCGGTGGCAGCCTTACCATTGGGATAACCCATGGGAAGGTCCATTGCCTCCATGGCGGGGAAGACACCCCTGCTGTATCCAAAAACGGCCATCCCTATATCGCTGATACCCTTCAGAACACCGTCATACATTTTGGGCCCCTTGAGAAGGGCACCACCAGGATAGTATGTAATCTTTACCTTCCCATTTGTGCGTTTCTCGATTTCTTTTGCCCAGGAATCACCCAATTTCCCCTGGATATGAGTTGGTGGGAAGAAGTTGCTGTAGCTAAGTTCAATAGCCTTTGCCTGTACCGTACTTAGGCCAACTGCAAAAAATACGCCCAGTGCCATAATCAGAAAAAATACCAAAATTCCTCTTTTCGCATTCATAGAAATCCTCCTTTGTTATAGAAAGAAGTTCAAATAAAAAAAATTTTCGAAATTAGACGCTCGTAACAATTCTGATAAAATGGCTACCTCCTTTCAAGTTGCTAATTTACATATTGCTTAATATTGTTGTCAAGGCAAAATCAAACTAAATTTGTCAATTGCTGAAAAGGGTTTTTCTCACTTCAAAAAATCCTGTTCAAAAAGTATCCCAGCTGCGGGTTGACACTGGGAAGTACTGACGCGGTTCTAGGCCTGATTTAAGAAAAAAACCTTTCTTTGAGAAAAATCAGCCACACTTCAAGCGTCCTAGACACATTATCTTTGATTACGTGCCAAGAAATCCCACAGGAAAAATCGAAAAGCCCAAATTGAGAGAGAAATTCAGAGGCTAAATTTATTCATACCGGTCTTTCTTTACATTCTGTAAAAAACTTTGACAATCAATCCCGCTATTCCGCGAGCATAATTTCCTTCACTTCCCAGGGATTAATCCTATTATCAGACAATTACCCTAATACTGATTTCTTGCACCGGGCTGGCATGTAATTTGCTATTTTTAACAAATACTTAACCTTTGTTTTTAGGTCTTTCAAGATACGATTTTTGTTGTTTTTTCGAAGTTTTTGTTCTAAAAAGGGCTAGCAAAATCTCTAATCAGGCAAATATCTCATGAATCGGCGGGATGTTATAATCTTTCCCGGAGATAAATTGTCAGTTATATAATCAATAATATGGGATTCTTAGAAAAACCATCCAAAGGTCTGGCAAAGATATTATATTGGGTAGCCGGCGCTGGCATCGTCTCCATGATGCTCCTCACATGTGCCGATATAATCCTTCGTTTTGGCGTAACAGTCTATCATGAGTATCATTGGCAGTTTTTTTCCCACTTCAGGCCAATTCCGGGAACATATGAACTGGTTTGCTTTCTTGGTTCAGTAGCTGTCGCCTTTGCCATGGCTCACACCTCAGTCGAGCAGGGTCATGTGGCGGTAAGTATCGTGGTCAGCCTCTTCCCAAAAAGGGTCCAGGCAGTTATTGAGACTATAACGACTCTATTCGGGCTTATCCTTTTTATTTTACTTTCCTGGCAATCTGTTCTTTATGCCGGTGACCTCCTTAGAAGAGGCGAGGTATCCCCGACCCTCCAGTTACCATTTTATCCGTTTGTTTATGGAATAGGATTTGCTTCGGCTGCTGTATGCCTTGTCCTTCTGGTAGATCTTTCTAAATGCCTGCCTGAGGTGTTTCGCAAATGAGTGTCACAACAATAGGGATAATCGGTCTTATCGTCTTGGTCATCCTTCTATTTTCCAATATGCCTGTGGGCTTTGTCATGGGCTTTCTGGGTTTTCTTGGATTCAGCTATGTGGTCAATCTTCACGCGGGTCTTTGCCTTCTGGCCAGGGATGTCTTCGAAGTCTTTTCATCCTACGGTTTAACTGTTATCCCTCTTTTTGTCTTTATGGGCCAGATTGCCTTTTACTCCGGCATCAGCCGAAGGCTTTACGACTCTGCCTATGTCTTGGTGGGAAGCCGCAGGGGGGGACTTGCCATGGCCACTGTTGCAGCCTGCGCGGGCTTTTCGGCTATCTCAGGTTCGACCAATGCGACGGCCGCCACCATGGGAACCGTTACCCTGCCTGAGATGAAACGATATAAGTATGACATGAGCCTTGCTACCGGTACGGTCGCTGCTGCAGGGAGTCTCGGCATTTTGATCCCGCCGAGCGTTATTTTTATTGTCTATGGAATTCTGACCGAACAGTCCATTGGCAAACTTTTTGCCGCCGGCATTTTACCCGGTATCCTGCTTTCAATCCTATTTTTGTTGACTATCTATTTGCGTGTCCTGAAAAATCCTTCCCTGGCCCCTGCCGGACCCAAAACAACTCTTAAGGAAAAAATCAAGTCTTTTATGGGAATCATAGAGACATTGATCCTATTTGCATTGGTCATGGGTGGTATTTTTTTCGGCATATTCACACCCACGGAGGCGGCCGCAGCGGGTGCCTTTTTTACCATATTAATGGCTGTTATCAGGCGGCAACTGACCTGGCCGAGTTTTGTTCAGTCTCTGGCCGACACTACCCGAATCAGTTGCATGGTGATGGTCATTGTGACCGGTGCCGTGGTATTTGGTCATTTCATGGCCGTTACCAGGTTGCCCTATGACCTGGCAACCTGGGTGAGCGGTCTTCCGCTTCCAAACTGGGCCATAATGAGCGTGGTTATTCTCGTTTATCTTTTCGGGGGCTGTTTCATGGATGCCCTGGCCATGATCATGCTGACCATTCCCATCTTTTTTCCGGTTTCCCAGGCATTGGGGTATGATCCAATCTGGTTTGGCGTGGTAATCGTATTGATCACTGAGATGGGAGTGATAACACCACCTGTGGGAGTCAATGTCTATGTGGTTTCCGGTGTGGCTAAAGACGTCCCCCTCGAAGACATATTCAGGGGCGTCCTTCCTATGCTTGCTGCCTTACTGGTGTGCAATATACTCCTCCTGATTTTCCCGCAGATTGCCCTGTTCCTGCCAGGCCTCATGCGATGATCCTTTAGCCCGGAACTCAACCGATCGCCTCCCATTTAAGGATATCGTAATAGGTCAATATTCCTTTCACATAGTCGACCGGTTCCCTGCCCCTGCAATATCCCTATTGGCTGTTCTTGTAGTATTTCGAATAACTGAGTAGCGGGAGTACCTCCTTCAGATCTGACCAGCTATTGGGATCAAGACCCTTTTCCAGTGCTATTTCCTGAGCATCCAGGATATGCCCGCGCCCTACGTTGTAATTTGCAAGGGTTATAAGCACCCTGTCCGGATTACTTGCATCATCCCAAAAACCTGCCAAGTTGCTTAGTTTCTTATAGACGTTGCCTTTAGAGTCCAATATTCTAGACATCAAAGGCGCTTTGATATAGTTATGGAAGTTATAATTCCAAAAAGGTAGCATATATGGGAACCATACTTCGATTTTTCCAGCATGCAAATCAGAAACTTTTTTCTTTTCGGCCCACTCGGGACCGGAAAGTCCACATGGATAAAACATAACTTGAAAAATGGGTTCTGATAGACCTTTTGTCGCCAGAAGCATACAGTAGACACACGTATTGCTTGCTTTTAAGAACGACTACCTGAAAGCAAAAATTTGTCTTTTGTATCGGGGCGAAGAGCGAATAAAAATTAAAAGTGCGCTATTCATGCCAGTTGAAGAATTCTTAATGAACCTCAGGCCACAAAACCCGATTCTTTTTTAAAGGAGAAGCCTAATGACACTTATGGAATTTTCTATGATACCCCTTGATAAGGGATTCAGTTTCAGCAAGCACGTTGCCGATACCCTGAAAATAGTTGACGAGAGCGGCCTTGATTACCGCCTGAATCCCATGGGAACGGTTGTCGAAGGCGAGTGGGACGACCTTCTGTCCCTGCTTACCAGGTGCTTTCGTAGCCTTGAAAAGGAGTCCGACCGTATCAGCCTCCAAGTGAAGTTTGATTGCCGCAAGGGCGTGTCCGGCGCACTTGAAAGCAAAATCCAAAGTGTAAATAAAAAAGCCGGTCGTTCGCTTAAAATCTGATATGGCTCCTCAAAGGAATCTGTAGGTTAAGAAAGAACAAGTAAAAATGGTAGCACTTTTGCATTTTGAAAATGCGGCAGGAATGGCCATGGGGGTCTCTTTTCAAAAGCCGCATATGCTGACATCATTTCATGGAACGGCAGTGAAGCCTTAAACCTCTGCTTGGGACAGCCCCTGAAGGGAAGCTTCATCGTGGCGTTGGCCTTAACTGCCTGTTCGGAGGCCTCATGTTTGCGGGTCTGGGGGCGTTCGACTATCTCAGTAGAATTTGTGATGCGACTTTTGAAAAGAGACCCCCATGGCCCTGTATTTTAGAATGCTGAAGTGTTATTGAAAAAGGATGCATATGGTCAGTCAAGAAAGCATATCAGAGCTGAAATCCTGGTTTGCTGCTTATGTAAAAACCTTTCGATCCGACGATCCCGACTACCAGAGAAATATTGATCTGAAAGAAGAGCATACCAGGCGGGTCTGCAATGAGATACTGGACGTGGGTAAAAGCCTGGGTCTCGATAATGAAGACCTTCACCTAGCAGAGGTAATCGGCCTTTTCCACGATGTCGGTCGATTTGAGCAGTACGACCTTTACGGCACATTTTCGGACCCTGAATCAGAAGACCATGCTTTGCTTGGTGTCAGGGTGCTCCGCAAAAACGGTGTCTTAAAAACCCTTGATCAAAAGACCCGTGACCTCATCCTGCGCGCTGTTTCCTATCACAACCGCGCAACACTTCCCACGGAAGAGACAAAAAGGTGCCTGTTTTTTACAAAACTGCTGCGGGATGCGGACAAGCTGGATATCTGGCGTGTTGTTACCGACTATTATCGTGAAATGAATAGTGTAAGAAACGGGGTCATCGAACTCGGGTTGCCTGATACCCCAGAAATTTCCCAAGACGTCTATACGGATATGATGGCCGGAAGGATAGTAAGGACGACCTGCCTGAAGACACTTAATGATTTTAAGGTGCTCCAAATGGGCTGGATCTATGATGTCAACTTTCCTAGGACTTTTCAACTAGTTCGCGAAAGAGGTTACCTGGAAAAAATACTCGATGTGCTGCCTCGAACCAGGGAAGTATCTGAAATCTATTCGGTAGCTCGATCCTGCTTGGAAGAAAATTGTTTGGCTTCACCCGGCGGGCCAATCCTAGCGGAATCCAACCCGAAAAACCGCCACAGCCATGGATACAGCTAGGACAATGACTACCCTCAGCCCTTTTATTGCCGGGTGAAGGTTATTTTTATCTCGAGATTTCACTATCTGATAATTGATCGATCAGGCCCGGTCTCCTTTATTTCACCTCCCGATCATCTCCCACATATAGGAGGGTCGCCGTAGCCCTCAACTCTTCCCCCAGTTGTTCAAGCCTTTCCCAGGCACAATCGGACACCCTGATGAACACGAGGCGATATCCTTCCTTTGCAAATTTATAATTTGTCAGGATGCTGAACATCTTGCAACCATATTTCCGAATAATATCCGTAACCTCTTTGATAGAACCGGGGCGATCCTCCAACTCAAATGCCAACTGGATCCCCGGCTTGTCTACACCGGTAAAAGAAACAAGCACTCTGAAAATATCGGTCTGCGTTATAACACCCACCAGCTCTCCTTCATTGTCCACCACAGGTGCGCCTGATAATCGGCTGTCCAACAGGACCCTGGCTGCTTTGTCAATGGGGTAATCGAGCGGGATTGTAACGGGGTCCTTGCTCATGATATCCCTTACCTGGATATTGGAAATCATGCCATAAAGCTCGGTAATGTGTTCGAACCTGGTGACTTCCGAAGGCTCTGCCCTTTTAATATCTTTGTCCGTAAGCAAGCCAACCAGCTCCCCGTCTTCCACCACCGGCAGTTGCCTGATTTTGTTTTTTTTCAAAAGCTCATCCGCTTCCTTTAGGTAAGACTTCACATTAACCGTTATAGGGGGTTTACTCATCCAGTATTTTACTAACAATTTCTCACACCTCCTTTTCGCGCTGTTTCTCCACGGAAAATCCGCACATTTTGTCCCTCAACACAGTTTGAATTGTCAACACACTTGTGCAGTTATTATTATCTACAAAATTTAAGAGAAAGCCACATTTTTGTGCTCCTTCACCGGCCCTAGCCTTTGTTAAAGTTACATTTCAAAATTTCTTTGATGTTTCAGAACAAAATTTCTATAATACTCAAATAATGATCCTCCACGCCCTGCATCTAACACCTTGCTGGTGATCGGGAGTATGCCTAAGCCACCTGATGTGAATGAATATATCCAAATTAGGCGGTGGATTTTGGGAGGTAAAATAACCACATGTCTTTTCTCTTTATTGGCTCCACGGGAGACCGGGCAGGCCAAAGCCTTGTGGCCTGGACCATTGCCAGAAGACTGGTGGAAAAAGGCCTCAACGTCGGGTTCCTAAAGCCCTTCGGAACGAATCCCGTTCAAATAGAAGGCCTGTGGACCGACCCTGACGCATTCCTGTTCAGGGAGGTATTGAAACTTCACGAACCCATTGAAAAAATCTGCCCATATCTTATTACAGAAGATCTTTGGAGACAAAAGGAATCCAAAGAGATTATCGACGAGATAAAGTCACTCGCCCGGGAGCTTTCCACTCTAAAAGACATGCTCATTATAATGGGATCCGGGCAAATATTCTTTGACGATGTCTCCTGCCATGTTTCCGACATTTCTCTCATAAACGGCCTAGCGGCCGATTTCGTCCTTGTTAATCGCTACCGGGAGACATCTAGATCCATCTATTCCATCTTATCCGTCAGTTCTCTTCTCAAGGACAGCATAAAAGGCATTATTCTCAATCGCATTCCGCCGGAAAAACTTGAAGAAATCAGGGATCATGTAGTCCCTTCCCTTGTCCAGAAAGGAATACCGATCACTACAACACTTCCGGAAGATCCGGTCCTTTCATTTCGTAGCCTCGCGGCGATAAGGGAGGCGCTCGACGGCCAAATCCTCCAAGGCGGGGAAAACCTCGATCAACCGGTAAGTGGAATGACAGTTGGATCAGCCGACCTTAGGGGTCAGCTCCAGTTGTTCAAGAGAGCCTACAACAAAATTATTCTCCTTGCCCCCTCTCCCGGCAGAGAAATAGAAGGAAGCTCAGCCCATCGCCCCG
>CAZUHR010000086.1:0-10522 GCA_964620335.1 uncultured Desulfobacteraceae bacterium | reverse complement strand
CGGGTCCCCGGTTTCGGATGCCTTGTATCTGGAGATTTTCCATCAGCCTCCAACAGAACCGGTTCTCCGATAGGCTCATTAAGGGCACTTTTAATAATATTTTAGCAGACTCACACAATGATTGCAATTCTGTCAGAAAAGGCCTTCACATGGCTGTTGACAGATCCAGCAATGACCTGTTAGTAAAATTATAGAGTTAATGGCACATGTATCGTGGAAAAGATGGATGACAGTCAAAATGAGTCAAGGAAAAATAATAGAATATATTAATCAAAGCCGTTTTATCTGCTGTATTTGCCTACAGGATAAGGGAAATAGGCTGCACCTATTGACGCCTTCAAATCGTGAGGTCAATCTTTCACCAAAAAGAGCTATTCTCATATCAGATTCAACAATAGATACATTAAGGCCCAGGGAAGAGATTATAGAATTGCTGAAGCAGACAGACCAGAACAGAGACAGATTAAAAGAACAGATTGACGTCAAAGAACTTTGGATGCTCATCAACAATGAAAAGGAAAGTTTTAACCACAAATACCTTGCTCAACTGGTCTTCGGAGACGATGTCGCCGACGACCACATATCTGCTCTTGTACGCGCCATTTTCGAAAACCGTATTTATTTCAAGATGAAAGACGGCCGCTTTTTGCCCAACTCGGAGGAAAAGGTTTATCAAATTATAAAGCAGAAAGAGGAAGAAGCCATAAGAGAACAAAAACTCAAGCAGGCAGGCGTCTGGCTCAAGGTTGTACAAGAAGGCAGTAATGCTGAAGAGCCTCCTTTTAAAGATGAGATCATTGACCTGCTTATTCAAATAGCGCTTTATGGAAGTGAAGCACAGGATTTCAAATTTGGGAAGGAACTGCTCTTGCTGGTCGGCATATCCGATATCCGTGAGAGCAGAGACCTGCTCATCAAGCTGGGTGTGTGGGAAGAAGACGAAAACCTTGATCTCATAAGGTTGGGTGTTGAAACTTCCTTTACAAAAAAACAGCTTGAAGAATCGACTCGCCTTGCAAGGTCAGAAACAAACTTCAACGGGCGTGAGGATCTTAGAGATTTGCCGGCTTTAACGATAGACGGACCACTTACCCGTGACTATGACGATGCCCTTAGCATTGAAATGGTGGATGACGCGCTGCAAATCGGAATACACATTGCAGACGTGTCCGCGGTGATTTTACCGAATAGCCTCCTTGATCGTACAGCTGCAGCAAGGGCTTCATCCCTTTTCCTTCCCTTCGGGCAGATACCCATGATCCCCCGGGAATTATCCCAGGACAACTTGAGCCTGAAAGAGGGATGTGATCGTCGAGTTATCTCCCTTTTGACCCGATTCGACAAAACGGGTATGTTGATTGACTACCGTTTTGTACCCGGTGTGATTCGAGTCCAGAGGCAGCTCATCTATGAAGAAGTCAATGAGACTCTGGGCAAGGAAGCCCTGCTAAAAGAAATGTATAGGGTAAGTCAATTTCTTCAGCAGGAGAGGATGAAGAGGGACGCACTGAGTCTTTCACTTCCTGAACTGCAAATTAAATTGAATGATGATTCGTCTCTGTCGATCGAATCAATTGATCAGAACACAGTTTCCCGAATGATTGTGGCCGAATTTATGATACTCTATAACTGGCTGGCAGCCAGGTTCTGCAGTGACAACCAAATCCCGATTCTTTTCAGAAGACAGCCGGACCCCAGCGAGAGGCTTTCCTTGGAGGAAACAGGATACATTTACTACGTTTTCCAGCAACGTCGAAAGCTCAGCCCTCTTCAGATTGATACTTCCCCCGGACCCCACAGCGGTATTGGTCTGGACCTTTATACTCATGTGACCTCTCCGCTGCGAAGGTATCTTGATTTGGTGATTCAGCGTCAAATTGGGAGTTTTATTGCCGGAGAAAAGCCGGTTTACAGTGAGAAAGAACTTGAAGAGATCAGGATATTTGTGGAGCCGGTAATAAGAAATCTTGAATTGGTGAAAAGAAACCGCCAGCGCTACTGGGTCCTCAAATTTCTGAGCCAGCATCAAGGGGAAAGATACAGGGCCGTTGTCCTGGACGGACTCAAAAGCAAATATCGTATTGTTTTGAGTGATTTTTTCCTTGTGACGGAAATAAAGCGGCGAAATGGCAAAATTTTAGGTCCAGGGCAGGAGATCTTGGTAGAAGTAAAAAAGTCCGATCCTTGGAATGATGAACTCAAGCTCTCGTATGTTGTTGGATGAAAAGGATAATTCGGGGTGGCTTAGAATTAAGAAGCATTCTCCACCTCAAATTCCTTTTGGAGGAGTATTTTTCCGGATTGATCGTATACAAGAACCTTAATTGAAGAGGGAAGTTCGGTACTTGTGCTGAAGAAATATTCACCTCGAATAGTCTTGAAGCGCTTGATCAGGAAAAGCTGACCACGCTTATAGTCAATGGGGAGTCCATTACGCAGTGCCACCTTCGGGTATGTCCATAACTGCGGCGGGTCAGATTCCTTATTCATGGCAATTATATGCACATATCCGTTTGCAGACTCATCTCCCTCATGCATGTTGACTAGGTTAAAGAAAACCGTCAATTTATTCTTGTCCCTTTTTATTTCCAAATCTTGTATGTCCACCAGTGTCTTACGGGAGTCTTCCGTGATAATTTCGGAAAAACTGTCACCCGTCGAAAGTTCAGTATTTTCTTCCTGTACTTCCGTATCCGCGGGCGGCTTCACCTCTTCTTCAATATCAGTTTCCTGAGGATAAATATGGCTTTCCAGTAGCGCCAAATGTTGTTTGGATCTGTAGAGTTCTTTTTTTGTGCCTTCAATTTCATATTGAAGGCCCTCGAGCTGTTCTGTCAGGGCATTATTTGTCCATCGCTTTTCAAAGTAGTCATTAATAATTATAATGGAGACAACAATGTAGAATACAAAAAACAAAAAACTCCATGTCAAGAAACGGGATGAAATCCTGAAGCTCCTGACTTTCCCAAGATTTGCGACTATCATAATGGTTAGATAGGACGCTCGAGAGGGTTTTCGATTTACGGTTTTGTCCTTACTGGAACGGGGCGCCACGTCTCTTTTTTGATCTTCCAATGATTTTCCTCTTTCGACCGATACTAATTGAATACGCGTGCGAATATATCATCCACATGCTGGAGATGATAGTCCACGTCAAAAAGATCCTCAATTTCCTTCTTACTCAAATATTTGCCAATCTCCCGATCTTCCATGATAAGGGATTTGAATTCCTGTCCGCTTTCCCACACTTTCATAGCATTTTTCTGGACCATAACGTAGGCCTTCTGCCTTTCAACACCCTTTTCCGCCAGTTTCGTAAGAAACTGCTGGGAAAAAATAAGTCCCTTTGTTTTTTTAAGGTTCTCGGCCATATTTTGGGGATATACAACAAGGCCACTTAAGATTCCGGTCAAACGATACAGCATAAAATCCATAAGAATGGTGCTGTCCGGACCGATTATCCTTTCTACAGATGAATGACTTATGTCCCTCTCATGCCACAGGGCCATATTTTCCATGGCAGCCATGCAGTTAGAACGCACTAAACGCGCGAGCCCTGAAATATTTTCACACCCGATGGGATTTTTTTTATGTGGCATGGCGGATGATCCTTTCTGGCCTTTGGCAAAAGGCTCCTCCGCCTCCAGGACCTCTGTCCTCTGGAGATGCCTTATTTCAACAGCAATCTTTTCGAGGGTTCCGGCAACAATCGCAAGGCTTACGAAGTACTCTGCATGGCGATCACGCTGGATAATCTGGGTGGATATTTCCGCGGGCTTGAGGCCAAGTTTTGAACATACAAGCGATTCAATTTTTGGGGACACATTGGCGAATGTCCCCACGGCACCGGACAGCTTTCCATAGCTGATCACATCATTAGCCGCCTCCAATCTTTTCAGATTTCGTTTCATTTCGGAATACCAGACAGCTAGCTTAAGGCCGAAGGTCATTGGTTCCGCATGGATGCCATGAGACCTGCCGATCATTACTGTAAATTTGTGCTCAAACGCCCTTTTCTTAATAACTTGCATAAATTTTTTGACGTCCTTGATTATAAAACCCATGGCTTCCTTCAAAAGAAGTGCGAAACTGGTATCCAAGATATCGGACGATGTCAAACCTAGGTGAATATAGCGTGAGTCAGGTCCTACATGTTCTTCAACGTCCGTTAAGAAAGCTATGATATCATGTTTTGTCTCTTCCTCTATCCTAAGGATATTCTTAACAGAAAACGCTGCTTTTTTCCGGATGTTTTCAAAGGCTTTCTGCGGTATTAGCCCTTCATCTGCCATGGCCTCGCAGGCAGCAAGTTCAACCTCGAGCCACTTGGCATATCGATTATCTGACTCCCAGATATGGCCCATCTCTGGACGGGTATAACGGCTGATCATTTCATCACTCCTTTATAAAGCTCAAAATCCAAAATGTTTAAAAGACTCTGCTCAAAACCAGGCCAAGAGATACAAGAAGTCCATGTCCGATCAATGTTTGAATCGTAAGGGCCTGAGCGGGAATCACTCTCTCGTGGGACAGATATTCGTTCCATAAGACCTTTATGGCCTTAAACGCAAGAGGCAAAGCAATAAAAGACAGCATGATCAGATAGGATAAACCAACAACACTGATCAGAAAAAAAACGATTAAAAAGGCCAGTAAAATGATGGCGCAATAAATATACCTTGAGAGGGCCGGGCCCAGCCTCACCAACAGATTCCTTTTTGCAGCGTCACGATCAGCCTGATAATCCGGGAATTGATTTATCCAAATGACCCCTGCAATAAAAAAACCTTGAGGGAACCCGAGGGTAAAGGCGGGCCAGCTAAGCGATCCAGACATCACATAATATGTTCCCAAGGTGATTAGAGGTCCAAAGGCGAAGAATATAAGAACTTCACCCCATCCCCTTGACATTAGCTGCAGCGGAGGAGCAGAATAGGCCCAACCTGCCAAGAGACCCAAAAGCCCGATAGCAATAACAAGGGGCCTTTCCTGGAAAACGAGCCAGATACCTGCACCTGAGCCCAGCACGAAAAAAGAAAAAGCCATTAACAGGATAAGCCGAGGTGCAATTTTTCTATCTTGAATCACACGGCTTCCGCCACTGAAAGGTGTCAGACGCACATTGATCGGATCACTTCCCTTTGCATCGTAATAATCATTGAGCAGATTCGCGCCAAGATGCAGTGATGAAATTCCCAGGGCAGTGATAAAAAAAAGATAAAAAGACATGCTTTTTTCTGCGAACCCAAAGGCAGAGCCTATAATTACTGGGATCAGGGATCCGGCCAGAAAAGGTGCCCTGAGGGCCTTTACGTAAATATTCATGCTAAAATTTAGGTATGCTATTCTGTTTTATTGACAACCAAACAAGGATATTTGATTTTCATTTATCAAAATAACAATGTTATTTCAACTAATTAAAATGATAATATCCAGGTTTCAGTATGTTTTGGAGAGATTTCCAGTTTATTTAGTTGTTCTGCCGAAGCTTAGGATGACAGCACCCTGTTGTCAATAATATGTTGTGAATGAGACCCAAAATCACCTTGGGATTTTTTTCAGTTCCGGTTTCTTGGGGATGTAATCGCATTATTTGGTCCCCATTTTTCAAGTGGGCAACGGTCACAGATGGGCCTTCTTTTGCAGTAGTTCTTACCCGTCTGAACAATCAAGGCGTGGAATTCATTAAAAAGCGAGGCGTCTTCAATAAGGTGATCCATAAACAGGTCCTGCAAAATATCGTAGGTGGCATGTTCCTCCGAAATCATGCCATGTCGGTATAGAATGCGGTATGTATATGTATCAATGACAAAAACGGGGCGTGAGGCGGCATACAGAAGGATACTGTCAGCGGTTTCGGGCCCCACACCGTTAACAGAAAGCAGGCCTTTCCTGAGTGCTTGCGTGTCATCCTCCATGAATATAGAAAGGTCTTCCTGGTAGCGTTCTGCAATGAAATTCATCAGATTTTTTAATCTCTTCGTCTTAATGTTATAATACCCGGCCGGCCGGATCAAATGAGCCAATTCGCTGCTCGGTGCCGCATTAAGGTTAGCCACTGAAAGCAATCCCTTATCCTTCAGGTTTTCAATAGCCTTTTCCACATTTTTCCAGTTCGTATTTTGAGTTAGGACAGCCCCTACCATCACCTCTAGAACGGTCTCAGCAGGCCACCAGTTTTGAGGACCGAAATGATTCAGCAGGAGGTTGTACATCTCCATTAGTTTTTGACCTGTCATGCTGCGCATTGGGGGGTTGGGATTGAGTGTTGAGGGGTCAGGTTCCATTTTGTGCCACTATGTCGGGTTAGTCTATCATCAAAGCATGTATCTTGCCTTGACAGGGCATGAAAGATACCTTAGATTTAGCCTCCATGTCAATGACTCTAAAGGTAGGCTTTGGGCAGGATTGACAGGGTTTTTATATTTCATAAAGCGAGATCAATTATTTATGGTAGCGCCACATAAACTAACAAAAACCAGAAATATAGGCATTATAGCTCATATTGACGCCGGTAAGACTACTGTCACCGAACGGGTTCTATTTTATACCGGTCGTGTTCATAAAATGGGGGAGGTCCACAATGGTGAAGCCACTATGGACTGGATGCTGGAAGAAAAGGAACGGGGAATTACCATCACCTCTGCCGTGACCTCCAGCCAGTGGCGTGGCCACGATATCAACATTATAGATACCCCCGGCCACGTAGATTTCACAATCGAAGTGGAGCGAACCCTCCGGGTGCTTGATGGGGCAATCGGGATCTTCTGCGCTGTGGGTGGTGTAGAACCGCAATCTGAAACGGTCTGGCACCAGGCAGACCGATACAAAGTCCCGAAGATAGCATTTATCAACAAGCTGGACCGGGTTGGCGCCGATTTTTACAGGGCTGTGGAAATGATCAAGGATCGACTCGGAGCTACACCACTTGTTCTTCAGTTACCGTGGGGTATGGAAGACAGCCTCAAGGGTGTTATTGATCTAGTCAAGATGAAAGGCATCCTATGGGAGGAAGAAACTCTCGGCGCAGAGTTCAGAGAAGTTCCAATTCCGTCGGAATTAGTCGAACAAGCCAACAAATATAAAGATATGCTCCTCGAAACCCTGGCTGATAAAGATGATCAGATAATGGAAAAATATCTCTCAGAAGAAAAGATTGAAGACCGAGAATTAAGACAGGCCATACGAACGGCGACTATAAAACTGCAACTTGTCCCGGTCTTCTGCGGGGCGGCCTTAAGGAACAAAGGTATCCAACCGCTTTTAGATGGAATTGTTGATTATCTTCCCTCTCCCCTTGATGTACCGTCGGTTATTGGACTTACTCCCGAATCAGGGAAAGAAACATCCCGGCGTGCAGAAGCAAAGGGTCCTTTTTCTGCCCTGGCGTTTAAAGTGATGATGGATCAGGGGAGAAAAATGACCTATATTCGGGTTTATTCTGGCACTGTAAAAGCAGGAGATTTGGTATATAATCCCGGAAAGAATATAAAAGAAAAGCTCGCACGGATCCTGAAAATGCATTCCAATAAAAGAGAAAGGATTGATCAAGCATCAGCAGGTGATATTGTTGCTGTAATGGGTCTTAAATTAACTACCACAGGAGATACGCTTTGTACGGAAGACAGCCCGATTCTGCTGGAGGCGATTCCATTCAATGAACCTGTTATCAGTGTGGCTGTTGAGCCCAAAAGGGTTCAGGATCAAGACAAACTCCTGGATGCCTTAAATAAAGTATCGGATGAAGACCCCACATTCAAGTATAAGATCGACGAAGAAACAGACCAAATGGTCATTTCCGGAATGGGTGAGCTACATCTGGAGATCATCATCGGCAGGCTCAAGCGAGATTTTTTTGTGGAAACTAACCAGGGAAAACCCCAGGTAGTATACAGGGAGACAGTTGCAAAACCTGTGCGGAAGGAAGAAGTCTTCAAGAGGGAGCTGGCCGGACAGCAGCATTTTGCAGGGGTAACTGTAGAGGTTTCACCCCTGCCGAGAGGCACTGGTAATATTTTTGTAAGCCGTTGTGACAACCCGGATCTTACCGAAGAATTTTTAGACGCCATACGCCAGGGTGTTTCCGAGGCTGAGGCCAGTGGTGTTCTTATGGGTTACCCGGTTATTGACGTCCAGACGACGCTTCTTGATGTTCGCATAAAAGAGACATCTGACGTAATGGCCTTTAAGATAGCCGTAACCATGGCATTTAGAAATGCATGTCAGAAGGCTGATCCCCTCCTCTTAGAACCGATCATGAAGGCTGAGGTTCTGGTTCCGGAAGAATTTACCGGTGAGGTCATCAATGACCTGAATGCGCGCCAGGGTAAGATTGGGCAGATCACCAGCAAAGGACCGGTTCAAGTACTTACGGCCAGCGTTCCACTTTCCAAAATGTTCGGCTATTCAACATCTCTTCGATCTGTCTCCCAGGGGCGGGGCACCTTTACAATGCAATTCAGCCATTATGATAAGGCATAAGACTACTTTCAGGCTGCGTAAGCGGTCTGGTTTCACACGCTGTTCATCCTAATCATATATGCGAGCCCTATTTATGCGGGTGACGCCACTCTTGATTTATTATCTGGCAAGGAGATCGGCTGTAACTGTTATTATCAGGAGATGGAAATGCTCGGGGAAACAGGTCTTTCAGAGATGGTAAAAAAGAAAATACCAAAAGAGAAATGTGTATTTGTGGCCCGGAAAAGAGGAAACGATGAACTGGCTCCATCAGATGAAATTTTCCGTGAATTTAATAGAAAGAAAGTGGCATTAGAGAAGAGATATGGCAAGGGAAGTGTTGAAGCACATAATCAGGCATACCTTTCTTGTGATTATGAAAATAGGTTTAGAGACCAGATCATTCGGAACCCCGAAGCCCTAAAAAAGCTGGAAAACATCAGTCAGCGTGCCCAAAAGGAAGATGTGTTTCTTGTCTGCTATGAAGGGCCTTCTAAGGCCTGTCATAGAAGGATATTGCTAAGGATAGCCGAAGAGCGTTTCGGGGTGAAAGTTTCTATGCAAGGAGTGGAGCCGTGAAGGATCAGTTTCTTTTCTTGAATTTCAGCTTTATGGGTGTAAACTCAAGCTGGAAATGAGCCCGTAACTGGTTGATCAAGAAACGTTCATATGAAAAATGGACCATATCGGGTCGGTTTACGAATACCACAAAGGTTGGTGGCCGGGTGCGTGGCTGGGTGGCGTATAGGAACTTCAATCTCCCCCGGCCGATTCTTGGAGGCGGGTGTTTTTCTATCATCTTTTGTATGGCACTATTGACCGATGATGTGGTGATTCTCCGGGAAAACTGATCATAGACAAGGTTAATTTTGTCAAAGAGTTTCATGACCCGTTGCCCGGTGAGGGCAGACAGCTTTATCCTTGGGGCGAAGGAGATAAATTGCAATTGTCTGTCAATAGAATCGTCTAATTCTTTATTTTTTTGGCTATCACCTTTGATCAAGTCCCACTTATTAACAACTAAAACTACACCCCTTCCCCGTTCAAGTGCGTAACCGAAAATGCGTGCATCCTGTTCCGAAACCCCTTCTGCTGCGTCTAAAAGAATAGCAGCTACATGGCACCGATCAAGGCTCTTAAGGGCCTTGATCATTGAGTATTTCTCTATTTTTTTCTTGACCCTCGCCTTCCTGCGTATGCCAGCGGTATCAATCAAGAGATAATCTTTACCGCGGTAAGTAAAAATGGTGTCCACTGCATCGCGGGTGGTTCCGGGCAGTTCACTTACCACAAGCCTGTCTAGCCCAAGAATACAATTAATAAGGGAAGATTTGCCGGCATTGGGTCTTCCGAGGACAGCCACTCTGATATGGTCAGGGTCTTGATTTTTTATTTCAGATTCCGGGAGGTTTTTGATTATTTCCTGCATAAGGGATTTAATGCCGTAACCATGTGCTGCTGAAACAGGATAGACAGGCTCCATGCCAAGTCCGTGGAAGTCATGAGTCAAATGTTCAAGTTCCGGGCCGTCAATTTTGTTGGCCACCAGAAACAAGCTTTTTCGGCTCCGGCGCAAAAGGTCAGCAAGTTCTTCATCCCCGGGCATTATGCCCTGCCTGCCATCCACCATAAAGATCACCTTGTCGGCTTCCTTTATGGCCACTTGGACCTGGTCCTTGACTTTTTCTAAGAGGGGATCCTGGCCTAAATCCTCGAACCCGCCCGTGTCCACAAGGGTCATGGGGACCCCTTCGTAGATTATAGAAGCGTAGAGACGATCCCTGGTGATGCCCGGGATGTTATCTACAAGGGCGTCCCTGGATCTTGAGAGTCGATTGAAGAGCGTGGATTTGCCGACATTAGGTCTTCCTACTATAACGATAGTTGTAGCCATGGTATCGGTACTGTTACATTTGACTATTTTATAATTTTTGAGTTAAGTCCTACAAACAATATATGTCGCAAGATACGGATCACATATTTTCGGGGCATAAAACCCCGCCTTTTGAGACTGTGTCGTAATGTCATTGCGAGGAGCCTCAGGCGACGAAGCAATCTCGTA
>CAZUHR010000085.1:0-10525 GCA_964620335.1 uncultured Desulfobacteraceae bacterium | reverse complement strand
TATGAAGCGAAGCGACTACATGGTCGACATGACATACGAGAAGGGAATGCATTATCCGGACGCCCTTAGGCTTGCAATGAAGCGAGAAGAAAAATCACTGGAGCTTTACAATGCCCTGAGGAAAAAGACAAATAACAAAGACGTGATAAAGGTATTCCAAATGCTGGCCCAGGAAGAGGCCAAACATAAACTTGCCCTTGAAACACTGTATGATGACTATATGGCAAAACAAGGAGATTAATCTAAATCAAAACATCTTCCGATGGGAAAACAATGAATAATGAAAGCATAATTGTCAGATGCAACCATTGCAGTACAAAGAACAGGATTCCAAAAAGTCGGATAGGTGATCGCCCGGTGTGTGGAAAGTGCGGCGCCCAGCTATCGACTGGAAACAGTTATGACCAACCTGTGGATGTCACCGACAAGACATTTCATTCCGAAGTCCTATCCAGTCCGGGACCTGTCATTGTTGACTGCTGGGCCCCATGGTGTGGGCCATGCAGGATGGTGGCTCCTATCCTCGAGCAACTGGCCTCAGAATATTCGGGCAGTGTCAAGATCGCCAAACTCAATGTGGATGAAAATCCACAGACAGCTTCTCGATATTCTATTCAGAGTATACCGACAATGCTCTTTTTCAAAAATGGTGAATTAACAAACACGTTAATAGGAGCCCTTCCAAAAAACGAGATAGAAAAACACCTCAAACTTCTTCTTTGATTTTTTAGACGGGATTTGGCCTTGGTGGCATAGTACGGCGGGAATGGAACGTTTTCCTGCCTTGACTTCGAACTTTATTTAGGGAGGTAAAAATTACAGAAAAAAAGACGAAATGTCCCGATTGTATTGAATGCCAGATGTGCAGCAAAAGCCGCTGCCGTCTCTGTAAGAAGGGCGCTCATGGTAGCTGCCCGACTGAACTTCGGACAGTTTTCAGTCATGGTCAATATGTTGAATGGAAGAAAAAAAGGCAGGCACAAAAATCTTGAGACGGATGAAGGAGACTTAACAATGAAAAAGGCAATCCTGATTGCTTTGCTCTTAGTGTTTCTTTTTGCCGGCTTAGCCATCGGCGCAGATGCTCCGATCAGCGACGACACGCAAGCATGCATTGATTGCCACGCCTCTATAGCCCCTAACATTGTATCGAGCTGGAAAAAAAGCATTCATTCCAAAGTTACTCCGGCACAAGGACTTAAAAAAGACAAGCTGAAAAGGAAGGTTTCCGCAATAAAACCAATTGAAACACTCGCCGATAATGTCGTCGGCTGTGCTGAATGCCATACGATGAACGGTGAGAAACATAAGGATACTTTTGAGCACAACGGTTACGATATTCATATTGTTGTGACCCCCGAAGACTGTGCCAAGTGTCATCCTGCCGAGGCGTTGCAGTACGAAAAAAACCTCATGTCTCAAGCTTACGGAAACCTTCAGAACAACCCCGTTTTCCGATCCCTTGCGGACGCCACTAACGGAGTTCAATCGTTTAAAAACATGAAGGCCTTTTATAAAGCCCCCGATGATTTCACGGATGCTGATTCCTGTCTATTTTGTCATGGGACGGTCATTGACATAAAGGGCACAGAAACGAGGGAAACAGTTGAAGGAGAAATGGAATTCCCCATTCTTTCGGGCTGGCCCAACCAGGGCGTCGGCAGGATCAACCCTGACGGTTCGAAAGGATCCTGTGCGGCCTGCCATACAAGGCATCGGTTTTCCATAGAAATGGCAAGAAAACCCGGCACATGCTCAGAGTGCCACAAGGGACCCGATGTACCAGCATATGGAGTTTATTCGGTGAGCAAACACGGTAACATCTATTCTGCACTTAGCCGGCAATGGAATTTTGAATCCGTCCCATGGACCGTTGGAAAAGATTTTTCGGCTCCGACCTGTGCCACCTGTCACGTCAGTCTTCTGGTCTCCGAAGATGGTGAGATGCTGGCGCAAAGGACCCACCGGATAAATGACCGAATCCCCTGGAGGATATTCGGGCTTATCTACGCCCACCCGCATCCGAAATCTTCGGATACCGCTATTATCAGGAACCGGGCCGGATTATCCTTGCCTACCGAGCTTACCGGAGAGCCCGTTAAAGGATATCTGATTGATGAAAACGACCGGAAGAAGAGGGAAAAAATAATGCGGAAGGTTTGTCTTTCCTGCCACAGCCAGGGATGGATAGGCGGACACTTTGCCCGCCTTGAAAATACTATAAAGATTACCAATGAGATGACCCGGACCGCTACAGAAGTCCTGCAAGCTGCATGGAACCAGGGGGCGGCAAAAGGGCTCGCGCAGAAAGACAGCATCTTTAATGAAGCCATAGAAAAAATGTGGGTGGAGCAATGGCTTTTCTATGCAAACTCAACCCGTTTTGCCTCGGCCATGGCAGGTGCCGACTACGGTGCATTTGCCAATGGGCGCTGGTACATGTCCAAAAATATCCAAGAAATGATGGACTGGCTAAAAATCAGGATAAAAACAAATGACTAAAAGGTTTAAAAGTAATGTTTTGGTTTTAGACGCGAACGCAAAGAGGATTTCAAAGCCCATGAAAGGTGACACCAATGGAAAAAAAGATACTTATAGCGCTTGATGATTCTGAAAACGCCATGAGGGCGGTGGAATACGTTGCCAACTCCTTCAACACCGATCACAGAATCACCTTGTTCAGCATTGTTTTAGATACACCTGCCATATGCGATATGAACAGCCCCAGTCTGACCCCTTACTTTTTGTCTCAAAAAGAAACCTTCTGTTTACTGGAGGATCAAAAGAAACTCTTAGCAAAAGAAGCCCTTCAAAAAGCCAAAGAGTTGCTACTTAAAGCAGGATTTGAAGAAAGAAAGGTCACCATAAAGGTGGAGGACAAAAAGAAAGGGATAGCCAGGGGTATTGTTAATGAAGCGAATGCAGATTATGACACCATAGTCTTGGGAAGAAGGGGCCTGTCAAGTATAAAGGAATTTTTTCTTGGAAGCGTACCGCTGAAGGTACTCCAGTCCGCCGGCAACATTTCCGTTTTGCTGGTAAATTGAAAAATGTTTTAAAAGCTTGTCATATTAAAAGACAAAGATATTTATGGAGGTTTTAGCATGTCTAACTATGTAATTATTGGTAACGGGGTTGCGGGGACAACCGCTGCGGAAAATATCCGCACGACGGACAAAGAAGGCAATATCACGATAGTAACCGATGAGGACCTTCCCTTTTATTACAGGATCAGGTTAAATGAATATGTATCCGGCGATATAACCGAGCAGGATTTAATCGCCAAAGGAGATCAGTGGTATAGGGATCAAAACATCGATCTCAGACTCATGACACGAATAGTAAAGGCGGACCTACGGGAAAAAGTCATAATTACCGATAACAACGAGCGCCTTTCATATGATCGTCTTTTAATTGCCGCAGGGAGTCATTCCTTTATTCCGCCCATAAAGGGCTCTGAAAAAAGAGGCGTTTTCGCCCTACGTACGATAAAGGACGCTCGCAACATTTCGGCCTATGCCGAAGAGACTGAAGGCATTGTCCTTATCGGCGGCGGCCTCCTTGGTCTTGAGGCTGGAAATGCCCTCAGGAAACTGAGGAAAAAGGTTACGGTGGTGGAGTTTTTCCCGAGGCTCTTACCGAGGCAACTGGATGTGGACGGCGCCGAAAGACTCCAGAAAATCATGGAAGGGATGGGCTTTTCCTTCAGGCTTGGCGCCAAGACACAGGAGATCACGGGAGACGATCACGCAAACGGTGTTGTGTTAGAAGGCGGAGAGACCCTGCCTGCAGAGATGGTAATCATCTCGGCAGGAGTCCGCCCCAACATTGAACTGGCTGAACCTTTAGGTCTGGACAACGACAAAGGAATCAAGGTAGATGAACGCCTTCAGACAAACCAGCCCGATATATTTGCGGCCGGTGATGTGGCTGAATTCAAAGGGATGCCATATGGGATATGGCCGGCCGCCATGGACCAGGGGAAAATAGCCGGATTCAACATGGCGGGCGGAAATAAAGTCTATGAAGGGACCACCATGGCCAACACATTGAAGGTAGTGGGAATTGATTTGGCTTCTGCAGGAAATATCGATGCAGAAAATGAATTTGAGTCCAGGATAGTCAAGGACGAAAAAGTCTATAAAAAAATCGTCATTGAAAACAACCGGATCATCGGATGTATCATGCTTGGGGAGACAAAAGGTTTCAATAAAATAACAAAAGCGATTTCTGAAGGTGTGGATGTTTCCAAGATAATGGATCAGATTCTGTCATTGGGATTTAATTAATCAAATATAGGGAGGTCAGAAATGGGTTATACAAAAGATGATCTGAATAAGAAGCTTTTGGAAATGTATCCTGAAATCAAAACATACGGACTTTCCGTAGGACTTGAATTTGATGAAGGGAAAGACGCCTGGGTGGTCACCTTTAGCAAGGGAAACAAGAATCGCCATGCCTTTTTAGACAAAAAGGACGCTGACGCATGTATTGATGGGAATGCATGCATTTACCTTGGAGTGCTGATCGCTCAATATATAAAGGATCTGGAGGCCGAGATATTAAAAAAGTAGGAGCGATTAGAAAGCACTGGGGCGATCGGCAGTCAGCCCTAAGCATTAAGCTTACTCATTTGATAGGTTCTTTTGAGCATAGGAAAATGAATGATCTACATAATCATAGCAGTGAACTGGCCATCCTTAAAGGCGCGGTTGAAAATACTAATGAGGCATTTGTCACCATAGACCAAAACCACAAGGTCATATTTTTCAACAAAGCCGCAGAAAATATCTTTGGTTACGGCCGGGACGAGGTAATCGGCCATGACCTTGATGTGATCATGTCCCACAGTTGCAGCAGGGATCATCGCCAGGCAGTCGAACGCTATGCAAAGACAAGAGTGCCAGGTCGTATAGGCCATGAGACAGAGATGTTAGCCACCAGAAAGAACGGCAAAACATTTCCTGCCTCCATCTCCTTTTCCGTATCCGATATTGACGGCATTCTCTATTTTACCGGCATCGTAAGAGACCTGACCGAGACCAACGCTCTTAAGGAAAAGGTAATAAGATCGGAGCGCCTTGCCGCCCTAGGCCAGGTAGTGGCTGAGATTACACATGAGATAAAGAACCCACTTATGATGATTGGCGGTTTTGCAAACCAGTTGATACGGGAGGCTGAAGATGAAAAAAGCCTTACAAAACTGAACATAATAGCTGACGAAGTCTCAAGACTGGAAAGTCTTCTTAAAGAACTCAAGGAACTTTACCTGCCCAGAGCTCTGAATATTGAGGAGATAGACCTTAACAAACTGCTCCAGGAAATCTATTCACTTGTAAAAGGGGATTGCGAAGGGCAAAAAATAAATGCCGAAATAAAGACAGATAACAAACCGGTTATTGTTGAGGCTGATAGGGCCAGGTTGGAGCAGGTCTTTTTGAATCTCTTAAAAAATTCAATTGAGGCCATGGAAAATGGGGGAAATCTATCTGTCCAGCCCAAATTAATAGGAGATACGGTGGAAATAACAATAGCCGATGATGGGATTGGAATCCCTGAAGATGCTAAAGAAAAAATATTTTCCCCGTTTTTTACTACAAAGAAGCACGGCACCGGCCTTGGTTTGAGCATTTCAAAGAGCATTATAGAAGAAATTGAGGGGAGTTCTCTGACCTTGAAAAGCGAGGACGGCAAAGGAACTGTCTTTAAGATCACCATGCCTGTTTGCAAGGAAGGTATGAAAAAATCTATCAAAACCGACAAAGCGGGAGTTCCGCATAAAGACCCTTAGAAGTCAAAATTGAAAACGGGTATAATATGTCCGTCCATCATATACACCAGCCCACAAAATTAGATAATCGGGGATATTCTTCAAACCAGCGGAATTTATTGATTGTTCTATCAATAACCGCTGTTGTTATGCTCGCGGAAATAATCGGGGGTCTTCTGGCGAACAGCCTTGCTCTCCTGAGCGATGCAGGACATATGCTCACAGATGTATTGGCTCTGGGTCTGAGTATTGTCGCGATGAAATTTGCCCAAAAATCCCCTACTGCCTCAAAGACTTTCGGTTTCTACCGACTGGAAATCCTGGCTGCCTTCTTTAACGGTATGCTCCTGCTCTTTGTCTCTTTCTATATATTCTATAAGGCATACCATAGACTCCTCTATCCGGAAGAAATCAAAGGCTTATTCATGATCGTGGTTGCGGTTATAGGACTCTTAGCCAATGGGGCGGGGCTTATCATTTTGAGAAAATCCGCTTTTAAAAATCTCAATGTCAAATCCGCCTTTTTCCATATAATCGGGGATACGATTTCCTCCGGGGGAGTTATCGTGGGAGGATTATTGATCCTTTATACCGGCTGGCATCTGGTGGACCCCATAATTGGAATTTTCATCGGAATTTTGATCTTGAGAGGTGCTTACGGACTAGTAAAAGAATCAATCGACATCTTTCTTGAGGCAACCCCAAAGGATATCAATACAGAGGAATTGCTGGATGATCTCAATAAAATCAAGGGGGTAAAGGAAATACACCACCTGCATCTATGGGCTATTACCTCAGGGATTAATGCCATGAGTGCTCACGTCCTCATTGACGATCTATTAACCAGCAGGAGTGCTCATATACTAAATGAGATTCAAACACTTCTACAGGAAAAATACAATATTAAACACAGTACTATCCAGTTTGAAAGTGATTTATGCAGTGACGATTTAGTGAAAGATAAAGCCGGTTTTTATAATTCCCTTTCCCGAAAACAAATTGAGACATAACGCTTTAAGGTGAATTTAGATGACCGAAATCCACGGAAAGGCACCTGGCCCTGCCCAATTTCTTGTTGAAAATACAGGGCTCTTGCCCAAAGGGAAGGCTCTTGATCTTGCTATGGGTAACGGCAGGAACGCGCTTTATCTGGCAAAGAGGGGATTTGAGGTCGAAGGAGTCGACATCTCAGCCGAGTCAGTCAACGGGGCCCTGGAATCAGCGAAGAACTTCGGTGTTAATCTCAAAGCCATGGTCGCTGATCTGGAGAACAGCTACCGCATTGAGAAAGATTCATATGAAGTCATTGTCTGTTTCAATTACCTGTATCGCCCCATTATTCCGCAGATTAAAGAAGGGCTTTGTAGAGGCGGTATGGTGGTCTACGAGACCTTTATCGTAGATCAGGTCCAGTTTGGTAAGCCGAAAAACCCCGACCATCTTTTGAAGCACAATGAGCTTCTTGATTTATTCCGCGATTTCAGATGCCTTCGCTATCACGAAGGGATTTTTGAAAGTCAAAGGGCTATTGCGGGCATAATTGCGCAAAAGACATAAACAAAAAAGTGTGCCTGGAGTTCGTCCCTCGCAAGCCAACAAGGACTGATGAAAGATCGGTAAAGGAGGTTAGTAAGGTGGAAGAAAAAAACATAAAAGAATCAGAAAAACAGAAGAAGGAGAAAAAGAAGAATGATGATGAGGAACTTCCCTACTGCACCACAGCCCCAAGTGCAGAGCATGCCAGGGCATCTGATGATGATGAACCCTGTGATGATGGCAGAGAAGGAAGCATAGACAAAGACTAAAATGATAGGGATAGCGTCAAAGAGAGCAAAGGAGCAACTTGCAGCCGGAAAGGACTCATAGCAGAAGACCGAGGTATATGAATGCCGCTGGATGATTTTAGGCCGATAGAGATTCAACACAAAGAGGTATTTAACCGTTTCTTTCTTCAAGACCCTCCTGATACCTCTGAATTAACATTTACGAATCTCTTCATCTGGCGGCATCATTACAATCCCATATGGCTTCAATGGGAAAATTGCCTTCTAATTATTTTAAAACCTGAAGGGATTTCACCATTTTGCCTGCCGCCTGTCGGTTCAGGGAATAAAGTTGAGGCCCTTGATATACTTTGCGAGCAACTTAAACATATTACCCCGGAATTGAAGGTTTGCAGAGTGAGCGAGAAATTCGTTGAAAAATATGTGGATCATGACCGTTACGATTCTTTCTTCGACCGGGACAATAGTGATTACATCTACCGCTCCTTGGATCTCATCCGGTTATCAGGGAGAAAATATCATAAAAAGAAAAACCTTCTCAATCGATTCCTAAAAAATTTTTCATTCAACTATCTCCAAATTGATATGGAGGTTGTGGAGTGCCTACTTGATATGCAGGAGCAATGGTGCCGGCTAAAAGACTGTGCAGACAAGCCGGATCTTCTTGCAGAGGATTACGCCATATATCAGGCCCTCACCCATTTTGAAGAGCTTGATTATCAGGGAGGTGCTATTGAGATCAATTCGACGATTGAGGCCTTTTCCCTGGGAGAGCCGCTAAACGCACATACCGCAGTAATTCATTTTGAGAAGGCCAATCCTGACATACCGGGCCTCTATAATGCAATTAACCAGCTCTTCTGCAGTAACGAATGGTCCGATATCGAGTACATCAACAGGGAGCAGGATATGGGTATTGAAGGCCTGAGGAAGGCCAAAGAGTCTTACAATCCCCATCATATGGTGAACAAATATACCCTAAGACCTAAAACAATGGGCGGTTAAGACATCTAAGAATCTCAGTAGCGGGAGAAAACAGATGATGCGGTGGAAACAATTCATGGAGCCGGTTGAATCCATGGATACCGACGAGGCGAAGGAATACATGGCCAATCACAAAGAAGGGACGTTCACCCTTCTGGATGTCAGGCAGCCTCGGGAATACGAAAAGAATCGGATCCCGGGGGCCAAGCACATTCCTCTGCCGGAGCTTGCCGATCGCCTCAAGGAACTGGACCCTGAAAAGCCGATCATACCGTACTGAGCCGTCGGAGGGCGCAGCCGTGCCGCCGCGCAACTACTGTCAACGAGAGGATTTAAGGAAGTATACAATCTCAAGGGGGGTATCAAAGCCTGGAACGGCCTAAAAGCAGCGGGGCCTGCCGAGACGGGCATGGCCTTATTGAGAGGTGATGAGACATCTCAAGAGATAATTGTTTTGGCATATGGGATGGAAGACGGATTGGCATTGTTTTACAAGAACCTGGCTGAAATGATGGACGATCCAGAGGTGATAAGCGTCCTTACAAAACTGGCAAAGATAGAGCAGCACCACAAACAAAGACTTTTTGATCTCTATGTAACTATCAACCAAGCCGTTACCGACAAAGACGCATTTGAAGCTGAGATCGTATCCGAGGTCATGGAGGGTGGTTTTACCACCGAAGAGTTTATGGAGCAAAACAGGGATTCACTAAAGACAGTGCCGGATGTGCTCAACATGGCCATGATGCTTGAGTCCCAGGCCATGGACCTCTATATGAGATATTCCGAAAAGGCCAGGGACCAGAAAAGCAAGACCGTTCTCTACGATATAGCAGAAGAAGAAAAGGCCCACCTTGAGGCCCTGGGGCATCTCATGGAGCAAAAGGCAAATTAAGGCGGGATCCACGAAAAAGGTCCGGATCCCGGTTTTGGCAAAAAGGCGCGTAATGAAAACACTCGGGGATAACCCCATAGATTCCTTTTGCACGATTTTTCGAGGCAAAACGGAGAAACAGTCAAGAAAAGGAGGAAATAAAAATGAACAATAAAAAAAATAATCATCCTATCGGTGGCACGTCGATCCGGGACTGGTGGCCGAACCAGTTGAACCTCAAGATCCTTCATCAGAATTCTCACATGACCAATCCAATGGGCGAGGAGTTCAACTACGCCGAGGAATTCAAGAAACTCGACCTGGAGGCCGTGAAGAAGGACCTTTATGCGCTGATGACCGACTCGCAGGACTGGTGGCCGGCCGATTACGGTCATTACGGGGGGCTTTTCATCCGGATGGCGTGGCACAGCGCAGGCACCTACCGCATGGGCGACGGCCGCGGGGGTGGGGGTTCCGGTAATCAGCGCTTTGCGCCGCTGAACAGCTGGCCCGACAACGTGAACCTCGACAAGGCGCGCCGCCTGCTCTGGCCGATCAAACAGAAATACGGGAGAAAGATATCTTGGGCCGATCTCATGATCCTCGCCGGCAACTGCGCCCTTGAGTCCATGGGATTTAAGACCTTTGGTTTTGCCGGAGGGCGCGAGGATATCTGGGAGCCGGAAGAAGACGTCTATTGGGGTGCCGAAGAGGAATGGCTGGCTACGAGCGACATGCCCAAGAGCCGTTACAGCGGCGACCGGGATCTCGAAAATCCGCTGGCGGCCGTACAGATGGGCCTGATCTACGTGAACCCGGAAGGGCCGGACGGCAACCCGGATCCGGTCGCCTCCGGCCGTGACGTTCGAGAGACCTTCGCGCGCATGGCCATGAACGACGAAGAGACCGTCGCGCTCGTCGCGGGCGGACACACGTTCGGCAAGTGTCATGGCGCGGGCGATGCCGCGCTTGTGGGTCCGGAACCCGAAGCCGCCGGCATCGAAGAGCAGGGCCTCGGCTGGAAGAGCAGCTTCGGCAGCGGCAAAGGCGGCGATACGATCGGCAGCGGCATCGAGGGCGCCTGGAAGCCGAACCCGACCAAATGGGACATGG